>PXDB01000069.1 GCA_003565155.1 Nitriliruptoraceae bacterium
CCGAGATCCGCAATGGTGGCGAGAGCTGGTGGCTCTACTACTACGACTGCGACGACGGGACCTCCAACCAAGCGTGGCTGTGCACCAACTGCGACACTCCAGGCGGCGAGCCGGATGACGAGCCGGACTGGGCGGCGATCCAGGCGGACCTGGTGCTCGAGGCGACCGCGTCCCTCGATCTGCCGGGCCCGCGGCTACGTCATCTCTACGACTCCGCGCCGGACGGTCAGGTGCTCGGCGTGGTGCGTGCGGAGACGTGGTGGTGGACTGAGACCGCCGATCCGGTTACTGCACGCGCCGAGGATGGCCCGCTGTGGGTCGAGGTCACGGCCGACCCGGTGTCGCTGGAGGTCGACCCGGGCGATGGCGCGCCGGGGGTGTCGTGTCCGGACGGTGGCACGCCGTACGACTTCGCACGCGCCTACCACGACCAGGAAGGCGGCTCGGACTGCGTGCACGTCTACCAGCAGACCTCCGCTGGCCAGGCAGGCGGAGCGTTCACGGTCACCGCAACGCTGCACTGGGAGGTGCGTTGGGTTTCGGGCGGTCCGATCTCCGGTGCCGGTGGCCTGCCCGCGGACGTCACGACCGAGACGTTCGGCCTGCCCGTCGGTGAGCTCCAGTCGGTCGTCTCCCGCTGAAAAAAGGTCCCGCGATGGTTCGCCTGCGTGCCGCGATGAAACTGGGCGCCATCCTGGCCGCGCTCGCCGCCGTACCCGCGGTCCTGTACGCGACCGCGGGCAACCCGCTGCCCACTTGGCCCATCGATTGGGGTCTGGTCGCCGAATCGCTGGCGACCGGCGCGATCGCGACCTCGACCTGGCTACAGGGGGTTGCCATCGGCGGCTGGCTGGTTTGGGGCTATGTGATCGTGGCGCTCACCGTGGACCTTCTCGCCACCATGCGCAACCGGCCCTCGCCGGTTCGGGCCGCGCCGGTGCAGTGGCTGGCGTCCACCATCGTGGCGCTGGCCGTCCAGCTCTCAACGGTCAACGTGGCGCTGTCGCCCGCGCCGGCCACGGTCGACGTCCACGTGGCAGCCGCGCCCTACGAGCCGGCCGACACGGCCGACACCCACACGGTCGGCGGCGAGGTTCCCGCCGGGACACGGATGCTGGTGGCCTCCGAAGGCGATTCGTGGGCAGGGTTCGCTCAGGCCACGCTCGGCGACGCGGACGCTGGACATCAGATCCGGACGCTCAACGAGGGCCGTGACGTCGGTGGCCGGGTGTTGGACGGTTCGGAGGCGTTCGTGGAGGCCGGCTGGCAACTCGTCGTACCTGCAACCGGCCCGGCCGTGACCGGACTGCCCGCAGCCGACGGGCACGGTGATGGGGCCGGCCAGCCAGCGAGCGACGGGCCCGACGAACCGGCCGGTGTCGAGACGTGGGAGGTCGAGGAGGGTGAGCACTTCTGGTCCATCGCCGAGACGACCCTCGAAGAGACCAACGACACGCCGCCATCGGAGGGGCAGATCGCGTCCTACTGGCGTGAGCTGATCGATGCGAACGCCGATCGGCTGCTTCCTCCTTACGACCCGGATCTGATCTATCCGGGTCAGAAGCTGGTGATCCCTGCGGTCGACAACGTCGATGCAACGACCGGCCCGGAAGCCGAGGACCAGGCCAAGGACCCTGGGGAGGGCGTTGATGAGGCCGGGGGGCCGGACGAGTACGGCGAGCGAGAGCTGGCTGATCGAGCAGGTCCGCAGCGTGACGCAACCTCGGACAACGGCAGCGGCCCAACCCCTCCAGACGACGACACGGGCCGTGCCGAGGAGACCGGGACGTCGGCCGCAGCCGACGACCAGACCGACGCGAACGATGCCGGTCCGGACAGCCGCGCGGCCGTCGACGGCGATGTGGCGATGGAAACAACGAGCTGGGGTACACCGGCCGGTCTGGCGGCCGGGACTGCAGCCACGATGTTGCTCGGCGGCGGGGTGCTGACGCTGCTGCGCCGCCGTCGGCGTGTCGCGCTCCAGCAACGCCCGGTCCATGTGCGTCTGCCGCCGCTCACCGACGAGCAGGTCGCGCAGTCGGGACGGCTGGACGCTGCAGCCGTGCCCGACGAGGTGCTCGACGAGCTTGCGGATCTGCTGTGCTCGATCCCGGAGAACGCCGCCCCAGTACTGCTCAGTGCGGATGATGACGGATCGGTGAGCTTGACCTTCGGGCACGATGACCCGCTGCCGGACCAACCGCCAGCGCCGTGGGAAGACGCTTCATCTGGGGATGGCGAACCGGTGCGGTGGATCGCGACGCTCGGTGCCCGTGGCCCACGCCGATCGATCGGGCTGCCGCTACTCGTCACACTGGGTCGCCACGGAACCGCGACGGTGCTCGGCAACGTGGCCGCGATGAAGGTGCTATCCGTCAGCGGCGATGACGCCTCGGGTGTTGACCGGCAGCTTCGCGCGTTCGCGCTCGAGGTCGCAACGTCGCGCACGGCCGGGCCGGTCGAGGTCACCGTCGCCGGCGGCACGGTCGCGACGGGTATCGAGCAGCTGCGCCCGACGGGTGACCCGCAGGTCGAGGTTGCTGCCGCAGCCGACGAGGTCGCCCAAGACATCGTGGCCGACGACCGGCTCCCACGGCTGATCATCTGCCACGACCCTGCCACCATTCCCTACCTGCCCGGACACGTGGATCTGGTCGGTGTCATCGCCGCCGATGCGACCTCGACGGTCGAGGCCCGGTGGCGACTCCACCTCGATGGACAACGCCAGGTGGTGCTGCACCAACCGGACGGACGTCACGTCGTGCTCGATGCTCCGGACTTCGACCCGGATCTGGTGACCGATGAACTCGCGGCCCTGGACACCACCGTGCTGATGGCCAGCGACGTGGACCCGGTTCACGAGGTGGCCGTGCGCGACGACGAGGTCTCCGAGAATCGGGGCTGGTGCGAGGTCGCCCTGCTCGGCCCGGTCACGGTCACACTCGGCGGCAAGCCCGTCGACACGCTCACCTCCAGCCTCCAACAAATCCTGGCCTACCTCGCCACTCATCCGGCAGCGACCACCGACCAGCTCGAGGACGCGGTGTGGTCCGGCCAAGCTGCCGGGAGCAGCAACCGGGTCCGCAGTGCGCTCAAGCGGCTCCGCAGCGAGCTTGGCACGACCCCTGACGGTGAACTTCTGGTGCCTCGACGTGGCTCCGGCGAGCACAGCGTCCTGCTCTCGCCGCAGACGACCACCGATCTCGACGTGGCCTTCGGACACCTCGATGCCGCACGCCACCTCGACGGCGATGAACGCCTCGACCGTCTGCTGGCTGCACTCACGCTCATCCGCGGCGCACCCTTCCACGACCTGCCGGTGTCATGGGCCACCGACCTCGAGCACGAGGCGACCGCCCGGCTCCAAGACGCCGCGCTCGACGCCGCGAGCGCACTGCTCGAAGCCGGGAGGTTCAATGACGCGGAACACGCCGTGCGGCAAGGCCTCAAGCTGTGCGACCCGTGTGAGCCGCTGTATGTCGTGTGGGCACAGATCGAGCACGCCCGCGGGCGTGCTGACCGCATCGGACAGCTGTGGACCCGCCTGCGACAGCGCTACGCCGACGACGCCGACGCCGACGACACCTTCTCCATGCCGGTGACCCCGACCGCTGACACCGAAGAGGTCTTCGCCACGCTCATCCGCCAGTGCGACGAGGCGAGCTGACCTGCCACCCCGCTTCGTGCTGCGACGTCGACCCGTGCGTGCCCGTGGCGGCCGCCACCGGATCGGGCGTCTGGATCCCAGGCGGGCGGCAGGTCGTGACCACCTCGACGTCGGCGTCGTCGCGCTCGCCGCCGCGCTGACACGCTGGTGCCGCGCGCTGTCGGGCGTGTCAGAGCAACTTTCGTGGACGTGACACGAAGAATCTTGCGCTGACACGGGTTGGACACGGGTTTTGCCACAGCTGTGACACAAGCGAGGTGGACGGTTCAGCTCTCTGCAAAGGAGCTGCCGTGGAGCCCGAGCCGCCTGTCACCGGTCGTCCTGGGGGCGCTGAGCTGGGGATGGCTGGTCTGCTCGCCGCTGTCGACGGGTCGTCTGCGGGCGATGCGGCGTTGGCCTACGCGGAGGCGGACCTGGCGGTGTTCCCGTGCGTGGCGGACGGCAAGCGGCCCCTGACTCGTCACGGCCTGCTGGACGCCACCTGCGATCGTGGTCAGGTGGCGCGGTGGTGGCGCCGGTGGCCGGATGCCAACGTCGGCCTGGCCACCGGCGCGAAGGTCGAGGTCGTCGATGTCGACCACCGCCCGGCCGGGTCCGGGTTCGTTGCGCTTGAGCGTGCCCGCACCGCCGGCTTGACCGACGGGTGGGCGGCCGTCGTGCGGACTCCCTCCCGCGGGTTGCACCTGTACTACCCGACGACGCCGGGTCGCACGCAACGCTCGTGGGCCGAACCGGGGGCGCATGTCGACTTTCGTGGCACGGGCGGGTATGTGCTCGTCCCACCGTCCCGCGTGGTCACCACCGATGGCGAGCGGTGCGGCTACGAGCTGATCGCCCTCGGCCGTGACACCCGACCGGTTGACGCGGCGGCGCTGCGGCGTCTGCTGCACCCACACGAGCCGCCCCGTCCCGCTGCGTCCCGGACCCCGGCGCGAGGCGTGGACGGCCAGCAGCGGTTGGCGGCGTGGGTGGCGTCGCGTGGGGAGGGCAACCGCAACCACGCGCTGTTCTGGGCGGCCTGCCGCTACGCCGAGCAACACCTGCCCGAAGACCAGGCCCACCGACTGCTCGGCACCGCCGCACGCCAGGCCGGCCTGCCCGAACGCGAGGTGGTGGCCACGATCCGTTCCGCCTACCGCACCGCCGGCCCACCAGCAGCCTCCGGGCCGGCCCCAACGGCGGTCGGACGATGACCGCCCTTGCCACCGACCGCCACGGGCCGGTGCCGGCGTCCCGGTCGGTGGCTGGCAGATCTGCCACCCGAGCGCCTACGCGACCCGACCGGGAGCCGCCCGAGCTGCCGCCGCCCGACGCCACCGTCGGTCGGAGCTGACCGACACGATGAAAGGAGCACCCCATGGAAGCTGACCGCCACCGACCCGACCGCAGGCGCACCACGTCGTCGCCACGGGTCACCGACGCCGCCACCTCAGCGACGCCCGATGCTGAGGCGTTCGATCGCCTCCAGCGGCACGACCCGTCCCTGCCCGCCGCGTCCGCCCCTGACAGGATGACACGATGGCGTGGCGATCAGGTGCGGTGGGTGCGGGCAAGCGACGCGCTCGCACAGACCTCGGGCCGGGCGACCGGGCGGGGGATCGTCTGGACCGCCCAGGCCAACCGGCTGCCCCGGCTTGTCCCGCTGCACCAGACCGGCATCGGCCGCCGCGCGATCGCCAGAGCAAGTGCCGGCTCACGGGCATCCAAACTCGCACCGGTCACCGCGTTCGGCACGCGACGGGAGCCATCGATGGTCCGGACGGGGGTGTCACGATGACCGCCACCCTGCTCCCGTCGACCAAGACGGCGACCGGGCCGGCGTTCGCGGACGGCGAAGGGTTGCGTGCCCTGCTGGTGCGTCTGCACCGCGCCGGCCCTGGTGCCTGGCGCCACGACCGTGAGGCGGCGGCGCTGATGGCGTTCGCGGCGGATCGCTACGCCGGCCTGGCACGCAAGTACGGCCTCGAGCCTGACGATGCCGCCGTGGCCGCGTTCGAAGCCATGCAGAACGACTCCACCCGTACGGCCGAAGATCCGTGGGCGGTGGTCACCGTCGCGGTGCGGATCACCCTGATCGCCGAGCACCGCGCCCACGGGCTGCTGACCTCCACCGATCGGGCACGTCGCGCCCGCTACTCGAGGTTCCATGACGCCGAACGATTCTCCGACCGGCAGGTCGCCCTGGCCGACTACCACCCGGCCCTGCATGCCGCAGGCGACCACCGTGACGACGGCGCCGGTGATGGGGGGTGGGTCGTGGAGCACACCACCCGGCTGCTGATGTGGCTGGGCTGGCCGCCAGCCACGACCTGGACCGCGGTGACCTACATCTGCGGGCGGCTGGCCGACATCGGCGACCGGCACTCCGCCTACGAGGCGCTGCGGCGTGACAAGGCACTGCGCGCCCGGCTCGACGTGCCGCACGAGCAGTGGATCGGGCTGCTGCGCATCACGCTCGGCCACGCATCCGCGACCGGGGTGTTGCGCCACGGGGTGCTGGCCCGGCTACTGGCCGGCGACACACTGGCCGACCTGCTCGACGACGACGAGCTGGTGGCCGCCGCAGCGGCGCGACCGCGGCGGGCAGGTGATGGGCGTGGGTAGCCGCGACGGACACATCGAGCTTGACCGACCGATCGACTCGATCCGCATCGGCCGTCGTCACCGCCACGACCTCGGCGACCTCGACGAGCTTCAAGCATCGATCCGCGACCAGGGGCTGTTGCAGCCGATCACGATCAGCCCCGACGGCACCCTGATCTGCGGTGCCCGCCGGCTCGAGGTCGCCAAACGGCTCGGATGGCACAAGATCAACGTCTGGGTCCGTGCGGGCATCTCCAGTCCGCTGCAGCGGCTGCTCGCCGAACAGCACGAGAACACGACCCGCAAGCCCTACACCCCGACCGAGGCCGCCGCGCTCTACCGCGAGCTCAAGACGCTGATCGCCGAGGACGCCGCCCGACGCCAGCAGGCCAGCCGCTTCGGCGCCGACCAGCGAACCGACGATGACGGCGAACAGGTGGAGCACGGTGCTGCCAACTTGGCAGCACCGTCGGATCGCACGGCCAGAGCACAGGCCGCACGTCTGGTGACCGGCAACAAGTCCTACAC
>PXDB01000042.1 GCA_003565155.1 Nitriliruptoraceae bacterium
GACGACGAAGACGACGAGGACTGAACCGGCGACGGCTGACGGGCCGTGCGGTCAGGCAGGCGGGTCGACCTGCCGACGACGCACCCCCGGTGGCCGGCCCCACACCGTGGCGCGGAGCGACTCCCCCTCGGCCGCGGGAGCCGGGGGCCGGGGCAGCTCGATCCGGACCAGGGGTCGCTCCCAGCGACCGCCGGGCTCCTCGATCCAGCCGTCCAGCACCCCGGTCACCGTGCGACCGCTGTCGATCGCCGATGCGAGCCGGGCGGCGACGGTGCGGTCGAGGTAGCCGACACGCCACGCGCGCTGCTCGTCGTCGCGCAGCCACACCGCCACGGCGTGCGCGTCCGCGGGGTTGTTCGGCTCACGGACCAGCGACACCTCCCTACCGGGGGTCAGCGCCTCCTGGGGTACCGGCCCTGCGAAGGCGTGGCCGCGCAGCGGCGTGCGGAAGCGACGTGTGGGGGCCCCGTCCGGTGCCGGCCCGTCCCCCTCCGGGGTTGGCTGCGGGCTCATCTTCGCTCCTCCGCCGTCGGGCGGTCGGGCGGCCGTCCCTGCGCGAGCAGCTGCGACACCCGTTCCCCGACGTGCTGTGCCGTGTCGAGCAGGATGTCGTGGTCCAGGTCCTCCCACTCCGCACGTCCGTCGGTGAGGTGCAACGTGACCCATCGGAACGGGACCCGGCCGGTCGCCAGCGCGCTCAACAGGGCCGTGGCCCTGGCGCGGCGCTGGTCCTCACGAGGCCGGGGCATGCCGGTCCGGGTGACCACGACCAGGCTCCGCGCGCGGTCATCGACGCGGTTGCTGTCGAGCACGAGATCCGGCCGCGCGGTGACCACGGTCGGGCCCGGCGCGACCTCCACCCGCAGCGCGGGCCGGACCTGCACCTGCAGGTGCACCTGGTCCAACACCGGCCACAGGCTGCGGATGTCGGTAAGGACGCCGACCAGCTCCTGGCGCAGGTGCGTGATGGTGTCCGCACCCGCGGCGTTCAGCCATGCGGACGCCGAGGAGGGGTCGCCTGGCCGCTCGCCAGCGAGCTCGTCGGCGAGCCGGGCCACCAGACGGTCGAGCGGATCGCTGTGCCGTGCGTCGACGTCCCGGGCGAACGCGCGGGCGAGCAGGATCCCGCGCACGGTGTCCCGATCATGGTGCAGTGGCGTCCCGCCGGCCGCATCGGCCCGCAGGATCGCCCCGAGGTGGAGGCTGACGGCGTCCGGATCGCTCCGCGGTACCCGCACCGATGCACGCAGGCGCGCTTGCAGGGCACCGAGCAGGCCCGGTGGCAGCGCCGGCCGTTCCTGGCCCCACCCGAGGACCTCCTCGAGCATCCGTTGCTGGGCCGCGGTGATCCCACCGGTGGGTTGGCTGGAGATCACAGGCCAGCCAGTTGCCACAGGTCGCGGTCCGGCAGTTCCGCCGGCACGAAGGTCCCGTCCAACTCCAGCACAGGGACCCCACCGAGCCCACGGCGGCGCTGCGCCAGCATGCGTTCCCGCAGATCGTTCGCACGCGCGCGGTCGCCGAGTCGGGCGGCGACGGCGTCGCCGTCCAGGCCGGCCCGCTCCCCCATCATCGTCAGGACATCGGGATCGGTGAGGTCCAGGTCCTCCCGCCAGTAGGCGTCCAGGCACGTCCACCGCCAGGAGGCACCGAGACCGATCTCCTCCGCGAGTTCGCCCACCACGTGGGTCAACAGGGTCGGTGGTTGGCGCGATGGTCGCCGCAACACCAGGCCCAGGGAGCGGGCAGCCTCGCGGTGGACCTCGATCTCCGCGGACAAGGCCGCGGAGACCGGGATCGAGATCGCCAGCCCGAGCACGTCCAGCGGCGAGAACGTGACCCGGGCTCCGGCATCGACCAGCCGCTGGCAGCGCAGCACCGCCACGGCCGCCGCGGGGGCGGTGACGTCGTGGTGCAGGGTCAGCACACGCGCCTCTCCTGACGGAGGCTGACGGACGCTGGCAACGGTAACCCGCCGGCCGGCGGGGAGCAGGCACGTCGCTGCGCACGGCCCGCTCCAGCAGCTGCGCAACACCGGGTGGCCACTGGCGCACCGCCCGCGGCCCGCACCGCACGGCCCGCAGGTGACGTGGCCACCGTGCCCACGGAGCGGGGACCTCTTGCCCTGTAGGCGCCCGTCGCGTCGGTCGTAGCTTGCAGACATCGAGGAGGTCACCGCCGTGGCTCGTTCTGTGCGCACGTTCCTACCGGTCGTCGGTGACCCGGTCGCGCTCGCGACCGCGTTCGACGGTGACCCGGCCCGCTGGCTGCCCGGTGCACGCCGGGACGGCCCCGACTTCGTCCTGGCGATGCGCGCGGGCTCCCTCACCCGCACCGTGCGAGCGACCATCGGCGCGCCGTGGCGGGCGGGTGCCACCCGCTGGCGCACCCTGAGCTGGGACCCCATCGCCGAGGACGGGGAGCAGTCGGCGGTGGACCGCTTCCTCCCCAGCCTCGACGGGGAGCTCGGACTGCACGCCCAGACGGGGGGCCGCACGACCCTGCTGCTCGATGCGCGTTACCGGCCTCCGGGCGGGGCGCTCGGTGGCGCCTTCGACACCGTGGCGCTGCACCGGTTGGCACGCGGCACGGTGGAACGCTTCCTCGAGGAGGTCTCCGCCCGGTTGGCGGGTGAGGCGCTCCTGCTCGACGACGGTCCGATGCCGCAGGGGAGCTCAGGGCCCCGGAACGGACCAGATCAGTTCCGTACCCCCGTCCGGACCAGCTGAGCCGATCTGCAGCGAGCCACCCAACGCGTCCGCGCGCTGGCGGAGGTTGCGCAAGCCGAACCCTGCGGGCGCACCGGGCCGGATCCCCGATCCGTCGTCCGCGATCCTCAGCCGCACGCCAGCGTGGTCGGCCGCGAGCTCCAGCTGGATGTCGTCGGCAGTGGCGTGCTTGGCCACGTTGGTCAGGGCCTCGCGGACGACGGGCACGAGATGGTCGCCGACCAGCCGTCCCACCACGGTGTCGATCGGCCCGTCGAAGCGCACCCGCGGCGCGCGGGGCAGCACCTGGGACAGCTCCTCCACCACCTCCAGGATGCGTGCCCGCACGCCACGCTCGGCGTCCCCCGAGGACTGCAGGGCGAAGATGGTGGCGCGGATCTCCCGCACGATGCCGTCGATGTCGTCCACCGCACGTTCGAGCCGCTCGTTGACCGCGTCCGGATCGTCGAGCTTGCGCTGCGCGGCCTGTAGGGACAGCCCGGTGGCGAACAGCCGCTGGATCACCGTGTCGTGGAGGTCGCGGCCGATGCGCTCCCGGTCAGCGATCACCGACAGCTGCTGCACCTCGGCCTGGGCACGCTCGAAGCTCCACGCGACGTTGACCTGGGAGGCGAAGGAGACCAGCTCCTCGAGCTCCCGCTCCGTGAAGGGCGCGGCACGACCGACACCCAGTGCGGCGACGACGTCCCCGCCGACCTGCACCGGTGCCCACGCGGCGGCTGCACCGAACACCGGCCCCGCAGCCGCTCGCAGCGGTACCGCGTCGTCGAGGGTGCGTTCCACGGGTGCACCGGGCGCGTCGAGGAAGCCTTCGCCGGGGCCGGCACCGACGCAGGCCAGCACCCACAGCCCGTCGTCGTGGGGCTCGACCAGACAGGCCGCGTCACCACCGAGCAGCTCCTCCGCCCCGGCGACCACCCGATGGCGGACCAGTTGGGTCGGTTCCCCATCCAGGACCGCCCTTGCCACCTCGGCGGTGGCACGGCGCCACCGCTCACGCCGACGAGCGTTCTCGTAGAGACGGGCGTTGGCGATCGCCGAACCGGCGACCGCGGCCAGCCCGACCACCAGGGACTCGTCCTCGGCGGTGAAGCTGGTGCCGTCGGCCTTCTCCGTGAGGTAGAGGTTGCCGTACACCTCGCCGGAGGTGCGCAGCGGCACCCCGAGGAAGCCGTGCATCGGCGGATGGTGCGCGGGGAACCCCGCGGAACGGGGGTGGTCCCGCAGATCGTCCAGGCGGATCGGCTCGGGATCGGAGATCAGCAGTCCGAGGATGCCCTCCCCGGTCGGCAGGTGGCCGACCGCCTCGACCTCGGCGGCATCCATGCCCTGGTGGACGAAGGCGGCCAGGTGTTCCCCGTCCTCGTCGAGGACCCCCAGTGCGCCGTACCGCGCGCCCACCAAGCGGCAGGCGGCATCGACGACCCGGCTCAGGACCGGCTCCAGCTCGAGGTCGCTGGCGACGGTCAGGACCGCGTCGAGCAGCGCCTCCATCCGTGCCGCGCCCATCGACCGGTCGCCTGGGCCACTCGACACGTTGCACCTCGTCCTGCTGCGGGAACCACGACGTCACGCAGATGCCGCACGGTAGCTGTCCCGACGGATGGCAGAGGAAGACGGACGGGACCGCGCGGGGGCACTAGCCTCCGGATGTCGCATCACGCCCGCACCGCGTGTCGCACACGCTGCACCGATCCGGAGGTCGCCGTGCCCATCCGCGTCTTCCTCGTCGACGACCACGAGGTCGTTCGTCGGGGCCTCAAGGACCTGCTCGACGCCGAGGAGGACATCGACGTGGTCGGCGACGCCGCCACGGCCGGCATGGCGCTCGCCCAGATCGCGCGCACCTCACCTGACGTGGCGGTCCTCGACGTCCGCCTGCCCGATGGCAACGGCATCGAGGTGTGCCGCGAGGTGCGTGCCCGCGACCCCCGGATCGCCTGTCTGATGCTGACCTCCTTCGGCGACGACGAGGCGCTGTTCGACGCGATCATGGCGGGCGCTGCCGGCTACCTGCTCAAGGACATCCGCGGCAACGACCTCATCGACGCCGTGCGACGGGTCGCGGCGGGTGACTCCCTGCTCGACCCTGCGCTGACCGGCAAGGTCCTCGAGCGGCTGCGCAAGGGCGACGAGGAGGACCCGCGGCTCAAGGCCCTCTCGGAGCAGGAGCGCCGGATCCTGGCGCTGATCGCCGAGGGGCTGACCAACCGTCAGATCGCGGACCGGATGCACCTGGCCGAGAAGACGGTCAAGAACTACGTGTCCAACCTCCTCTCCAAGCTGGGGATGTCCCGCCGCACGGAGGCTGCGGTGTTCTACACCCAGGTGGAGCACGGCGAGGAGTAGCCGCGGACTGGGGGTCCCGCGGACGGACCCCACCGAGGGGTGACGGAGGTCCCTGCCGTCAGCCGTTCCCAGGGCGCAGGCTGCCGGAATGCGTCGAGGAGGGAACCGGGTGACCAAGCCGACGGACCGTCATGGACTCGAGGTGCTGCCGCTGAACCAGTGCCTCTCGCTACTACGCAGCCGGCCGCTGGGGAGGTTGGCCTACCAGGCGGGAGGCAGCCCGGTGGTGGTCCCGGTCAACCATCTCGTCGACGGCTCCACGGTCGTCATGCGCACGGTGGCTGGCGGCAAGCTGGATGTGGGTCTCGCCGGCCGCGAGGTGGCCTTCCAACTCGACGATCACGACCCGGCGCGAGGGACCGGGTGGAGCGTGCTGGTCCAGGGACGCGCTGAGGTGGTCGACGACCCGGGGTTGCTGGAACGCTACGAGGACAAGCTGGACAGCTGGGCGATCGCCGACTCGACCGAGGTCAGCTGGCTGCGCATCGTCCCCGACGAGGTCTCCGGGCGGCGACTGCGCCGTACCGGCTGACGCCCGCGGCACCACGCGCTCCACCACGTCGCGCCCCCGCCCGCGCGACGCCAGGAACGGTGTTCCACTAATACTTACTTATGCGCTAACCTTTATTGGGGTGAACACCATCCCGTGAGGAGCGCATCGATGTCCGGGACCGAGAACGAGACCCGCACGGTCGCCACCGTCGCGACCCTGGCCGTGGCCGCCGTCGCAGCGGTGCTGGCAGCCGGTGCGCTCATCGTCGCGGCAGCCGGCGGCGACACGACCGCGGCTCCCGCCGCGGACGGCGCCCTACCGGCAGCGGCGCAGGCGGACACGGAGGTCGCCGTCGAGCTCAACGAGTTCGCGATCTCCCCCGCACAGATCGAGGTGGCGGCGGGCGGCAGCCTGCTCGTGACCAACGCCGGCGGTGCTGAGCACGACCTGCGGATCCTCGACACGGACCTGGCCACGCCCATGCTGGGCGCGGGCGCCGACCACCGGCTCGAGCTCGGCGACCTCCCACCCGGCAGCTACGACGTGGACTGCTCCGTCCCCGGTCACGACAGCGCCGGGATGACCGCGACCCTGACCGTGGTCGGCGACGACGGGGCGGTGACCGCCGAGGGTGCGGACGCGCCGGCCGAGGCCGACCACGACGGACACGACGCCGAGCCCGACTGGGACGCGCTCGACGCGGCCATGGAGGAGACGATCCTCGCCTTCCCGGCCGAGACGGCGGCCCACGGCAACCAGCCGCTGGAACCGGAGGAGATCCGCGAGGACGGTACGAAGGTCTTCCGCCTGGTGGCGGAGATCTTCGACTGGGAGCTGGAGCCCGGCGTGTTCGTCGAGGGGTGGGGCTACAACGGCCAGATCCCCGGTCCGGTGATCCAGGTCGACGTCGGCGATGACGTCGAGGTGATCGTCGAGAACGAGCTGCCGATGGGCACCGACGTCCACTGGCACGGCGTCCGGGTCCCCAACGACCAGGACGGCGTCGCACCCCTGACCCAGGACCTGATCCAGGCGGGCGAGACCTTCACCTACCGGTTCACCGCCACGGAGCCGGCGATCGGCATGTACCACCCGCACCACCACGGGCAGAAGAAGCTGCCGAACGGCATGTTCGGCGCCTTCATCATCGGTGAGGTCGGTACGGACATCCCCTTCCCCACCGGGCAGATCGGCGGGAAGGAGGTCCCCGACGAACTCGACATCGTGGCGGAGATCCCGATGATCCTCAACGACGCCGGCACGATCGGGCTCAGCCTCAACGGGAAGTCCTTCCCCGCCACCGAGCCCATCGTGGTCGACGAAGGCGACTGGTTCGTCATCCACTACTACAACGAGGGCCTGCAGGTCCACCCGATGCACCTGCACCAGATGCCGCAGCTGGTGTTCGCCAAGGACGGCTTCCCCCTGGACGCACCACAGTGGGAGGACACCGTCAACGTGGCGCCGGGTGAGCGCTACAGCGTGCTCGTCCAGGCCACCGACCCCGGGGTGTGGGTGCTCCACTGCCACATCCTCACCCACGCTGAGCGTGAGGAAGGGATGTTCGGCATGGTCACGGCCGTGATCGTGGAGGAGGCGGCCTGAGCGGGGTCGCGGGGCCGCGGGTGGCAGCGGGCCACCGCCGGATCGCGGGGCCGCGGGGGGCAGCGGGCCACCGCCGGTCCACTGGGGAAGATCAGCACCACATACGGCCACGATCTTCCCCAGTGTGGCCATCGGCCCGTTACCCTCGCCGCTGACGGCGTCCCGACGGCGCCGCACATGACACCCGGGGAGCTCGGGCAGCCGAGCTGAGAGGGTGACCGGCCCACCGTGGCGGCGTCACCGACCCGTGGAACCTGCACCGGGTAATGCCGGCGATAGGGAGGTGACGCGTGGCAGATCGCAGCACGACGAGCGCAGACGATGCCACGGCGCCGCGGGAGGTCATCGTGCTCGCCGGTGGCGAGCGCGTCGTGACCCCGCTGTCCGGTCCCCTCCCGCCGGCGGACACCGTGATCGCGGCCGACAGCGGCCTGCGCAGCGCGACCACCCTCGGTCTGAAGGTGGACCTCGTCGTCGGCGACCTGGACTCGGTCGACCGCGACGACCTGGCTCGAGCGGAAGCGCTCGGGACCCGTGTCGACCGTCACCCGGAGGACAAGGACCGCACGGACCTGGCCATCGCCCTGGACGCGGTCCTGGAAGAGGGCCCCGCGCAGGTGACGGTGGTCGGTGGTCACGGTGGCCGACTCGACCACCTCCTGGCCAACGTGGCCCTGCTGGCGGCGCCCCGCTACGCACCGCTGCGGATCCGCGCGCTCCTCGGCGCGGCACTGGTCCACATCGTGCGCGACGCGGTCTCGCTGACCGGCCAGCCGGACGACCTGGTCAGCCTGCTGGCGGTCCACGGCGAGGCGCGCGGGGTGACCACCCAGGGCCTCAGGTTCCCCTTGGAGGGTGCGACGCTGCACCCGGGCTCCTCACGGGGTGTCAGCAACCGGTTCGCCCGGTCCCACGCGCAGGTCAGCCTCGAGAGCGGGGCGCTGGTGGTGGTACAGCCGGGAGACGTCGACACCAACCGCTGATCAGCGGACAGGAGCGACCCATGACCGCACGACCAACCCCCGGCCGCGGGCACCCGACATCCGCGCCACACCGGCGGCGACCGGGCTGGCTCACGGCCGGCCTCTGCGCGCTTGCCCTCACGCTCGCAGCCTGCGGCGACGACGGCGTGGAACCCGATGAGGAGACCGAACCGACGAACGAGGAGGAGCCAGAGGAGGCCCCGGACGCGGAGGAGGAGCCCGAGGAGGCGGACGAGGACGCCGCGGCCCACGACCCCGCCGGCAGCACGGTGACCCTGCTGACCCACGACTCCTTCGACATCTCCGAAGAGGTGCTGGACGCCTTCACGGACGAAACGGGTGTCGAGGTGGAGGTGGTCCCCCTCGGCGACGCCGGTACCGCCCTGAACCAGACCATCCTCACCCGCGACGCACCCCAGGGCGACCTGCTGTTCGGCGTCGACAACAGCTTCCTGTCCCGCGCCCTGGACGAGGAGCTCTTCGTGCCCCATGACAGCCCGACGCTGGAGGAGGTGGACGAGCGCTTCCTGCTGGACCCGCAGGGCGGCGCGCTGCCCGTGACCTACGGGGATGTGTGCCTCAACTACGACGTCGCGTGGTTCGAGGAGGAGGGCCTGGAGGTCCCCAGCGACCTCACCGACCTGACCGACCCCGCGTACGAGGGCCTGCTCGCGGTCACGAACCCGGCGACCTCCTCCCCCGGCCTCTCCTTCCTGCTCGCGACCGTGGACCGCTTCGGGGAGGACGGCTACCTCGACTTCTGGACGGACCTGGCCGACAACGACGTGGTCGTGACCGACGGCTGGTCGGAGGCCTACTACGACGAGTTCAGCGGGACCGGCGGCGGTGACCGACCCCTGGTGGTGTCCTACGCCTCCAGCCCCCCCGCCGAGGTGCTCTTCGCCGACCCGCAGCCGGACGACGCGCCCACCGGCGTGATCGAGGCATCCTGCTTCCGCCAGATCGAGTTCGTCGGCATCCTCGACGGCGCGGAGAACGAGGCCGGCGCCCGGCTGCTGGTGGACTTCATGCTGGGACAGGCCTTCCAGGAGGATCTGCCCCTGACCATGTTCGTGTTCCCGGTCAACACCGAAGCCGCGCTGCCCGAGGTGTTCGAGGAGCACGCGGTGATCCCCGACGAGCCGCTCGAGATCGATCCTGCGGAGATCGGCGAGAACCGCGAGGCGTGGATCGAGGCCTGGACCTCCACGGTGCTGCGGTGAGCCTGGCCGCCCGGCCCGCGGGGACGCGCCGCGGGCCGCGGCGGCAACGACGTCTACGCCGGGGGCTGGCGACCGCGGGGCTGCTCGCCCTGCCCGTGGTGTTCCTCGGGTGGTTCTTCGCCTGGCCCGTCACCGCGATCGTGTGGGAGGGCCTGGCGCCGGCGGGCGAACTCGAGCTCGGGGTGCTGAGCCGTGCGGTGACCGACCCGGCCGTGCGTTCCGTCGCCTGGTTCACCCTCTGGCAGGCGGTGCTGTCCACCATCCTGACCCTGCTCGTGGCCCTGCCAGGTGCCTACACGCTCTCGCGGCAACGCTTCCGGGGCCGCGGGTTCCTCCAGGCGGCGGTGACCGTGCCCTTCGTGCTGCCGACCGTGGTGGTGGGTTCGGCCTTCCTGGCGCTGCTGGGGCCACGCAGCCCGGTCAACGCGGCGCTGGTCGGCCTTCTGGGCGACGCCGCGCCGACACTGGACCTCCGGCGGACCGTGACCGCGATCCTGCTCGCCCACGTGTTCTTCAACTACGCGGTGGTGGTGCGCACCGTCGGGGGCCTGTGGTCCATGCTGGATCCACGTCTGGAGGACGCCGCGCGGGTGCTCGGCGCGTCGCGGTGGCGGGCCTTCCGTGAGGTCACCTGGCCACTGCTCACCCCGGCCATCGCCGCGTCGGCGGCGATCGTGTTCCTGTTCACCTTCACCTCCTTCGGCGTGGTACTGATCCTCGGGGGCCCCGGCAGGGCCACCATCGAGGTGGAGATCCACCGGGCGACCACCCAGCTGCTGGACCTGCCCCTGGCCTCCACCCTCGCGCTGCTCCAACTGGTGGCCGTGCTCGCGTCCCTGGCGGTGTACGGCCGCCTCACCCGGCGTGCCCAGGTGCAGCAGCGCCTCGTCGCGAGCGACACCACCCGCCGTCGTCCCCACGGCCGTGCTGAGCGTGCGCTGCTCACCACCAACCTCGTGGTCATCATCGCGTTGGTGCTCAGCCCTCTGGCGGTCCTGGTGGAGCGTTCACTGATCACCGCTGAGGGGTACGGCCTCGACAACTGGCGGCGGCTGCTGACCGACGACGCCGCCACGGTGCTGGCGGTGCCCGCAGCGGACGCCGTGCGCAACTCCCTGCTGTTCGGGGTCAGCGCCACCCTCGTGGCGCTGGTGGTGGGCACGCTCGCTGCCTCCGCTGCGGCGCTGGAGCGGGGCCGGCTCACCGGTCTCGTCGACCGCGCCTTGATGGTGCCGTTAGGTACCTCGGCGGTGACGGTCGGCTTCGGCTTCCTGATCGCCCTCGACCGCCCGCTGGACCTGCGCGGGTCCCCGCTGCTGGTGCCGCTGGCCCAGGCGCTGATCGCCACCCCTTTCGTGGTGCGCACGCTGCTCCCCGTCCTGCGCTCGATCGACGGCAGGCTCCGGGAGGCCGCCGCGGTGCTCGGCGCCCGACCCGTACGGGTGTGGCGGGAGGTCGACCTCCCGATCGTCGGTCGCGCACTGCTGGTGGCGGCGGGCTTCTCCTTCGCGATCGCGGTGGGCGAGTTCGGGGCCACGGTGTTCGTGGCCCGCGCCAACCTGCCGACGATGCCCGTGGCGATCTTCCGTCTACTGGGCCGTCCCGGGGTGGCCAACTTCGGGCAGGCGATGGCCATGTCCACGCTGCTGGCCGCGATCACCGCCGCCGCGCTGCTGGCCATCGACCGCCTGCGGGTCGGCCAGATCGGACGGTTCTGATGCTCGCCCTGCACGACGTGACCCTGGCCTACGACGACCACGTGGTGGTCGAGCGCCTCGACCTCGTGGCCGCCGATCGGGAGGTGTTGTGCGTCCTCGGTCCCAGCGGCTGCGGGAAATCCACGCTGCTGCGGGCCGTCGCCGGGTTGGAGCCGCTGCGCAGCGGCACGATCCACCTCGACGGTCGTGATCTGTCCGGTCTGCGCCCCGACCAGCGCCAGGTGGGGTTGATGTTCCAGGAGCACGCCCTCTTCCCCCACCGCAGTGTCGCCGACAACGTCGGCTTCGGGCCGCGGGTCCACGGCCTCGACGCCGAGGTGGTGCGGGAGCGGGTCTCCTCGGCCCTGGAGCTGGTGGGCCTCGCGGGGACCGAGCACCGGCGGGTCGACCAGCTCTCCGGTGGGGAACGACAGCGGGTCGCGCTCGCCCGAGCCGTCGCACCCCGACCGCGGCTGCTCATGCTCGACGAGCCGCTCGGCTCGCTGGACCGCGCCCTGCAGACCCGGCTGCTGCAGGAACTCCCGGAGGGGTTCGCCGAGCTCGGGACCACGGTGGTCTACGTGACGCACGACCAGGACGAGGCCCTGGCCCTCGCCGACCGCGTCGCGGTGATGCGCGCCGGAAGGATCGAACAACAGGGCCCCCCGGATCGGCTCTGGCGGGCACCTCGGACGCGGTTCGTGGCGGGCTTCCTCGGCCTCGACCAGCAGCTGCCGGTGGAGGTGATGGGCGACACGGTGCACACCCCTCTCGGTCAGCTGCCACGCGCCGAGGTGCGAAGGGCCGAAGCGGGGGCCGCCGCCGGCGATGTCGCGGACAGCGGGTCTCCGGCGGCTACCTACGCCGTGCTGCTGCCGGAGTCGATCCGGTTGTTGGCGCCGGCGGAGACCGCTCGCAACAACGAGCTCGTGGTCACCGGGACGGTGCGCAGACGTCGTTTCCGAGGTGATCACCAGCAGGTCAGCGTGGAGCTCGACGACCACACCTCCAGCGGGGAGACCGTGACGCTGAACGCGCTGGCGCTGCGGGACGCAGGTGGCCCGGGAACAGCGGTGCGCCTGGCGATCGATCCTCGCGGCGTGCACCTGCTGCAGCCCGACGAACGCGAGTGACGACGGTACGCACGAGGCGGGGACGGCACCGACCGTGCGCGACCCGGGGACGGCAGTAGCCTGCCGTCCCCGCCCGGACGGAGGTACGCACCCGTGGACCGATCGACCCGTGCGTTGGTCGCCGAGGTCCCGCAACGTGGGCGCCTCCTGGAGGTCCTGGTGCGTCCCGGCCGGCGCGAACCGGTCCGCAGCGTGGCCGAGGCCGAGGTGGTCGCCGGCCTGGGTCTGACCGATGACCACCGCACCCGGAACCGCGCACCGGATCCGACGGCCAAGCGGCAGGTCACCCTGATCCAGGCGGAGCATCTCGCGGTAGTGGCGGCGCTGCTGCCGCAGGGTCGGTCGGTCAACGCTGCGCTCGTGCGCCGCAACCTCGTCGTCGCGGGGATCAACCTCGCGTCCCTTCGTGATCGACCGTTCACCATCGGCGCGGTGCGCTTCGAGGGCACCGGGTGGTGCCACCCCTGCTCGCGGATGGAGGAGGTCCTCGGACCGGGCGGCTTCCAGGCGATGCGGGGCCACGGCGGGCTCACCGCCAGGGTGCTCACCGATGGCGTGCTGCGCCCAGGCGACACCGTCGCGGCGGTGGACCCGGTCGCGGCGGTTGCCGACGACGCTGCGGACACCGATGACGCGCGCGCCGATCACCGCCATGATCGGTCCCCCAGGCCAGAGGGCTAGCCCTACGCGGTGCCCGCTGCGTCCGTCCACGGGAGCTGCAGTCGCCGCTCGATGGCCTGCAGAGCGGTATCGAACTCCTCGTACAGGTCGATCACCTCGGGCTCGTGGAGCCACTGCAACTGCAACCCGTCCATGAGGGCGATGAGCTGGGTGGCGACCCGCTGCGGCAGCACTCCCTCCGGCAGGGTCTCTGCTTCGACCGCCCCTGCGAGGACATCGGCGATACCACCGCGCAACCGGGCGTACCGGTCCCTGACCCAGGGCGCGTTGGCATGGCCCTCGACCACGCTCTCGCCGATGACGAGGGTGAACAGCCGGACGGTCTCCTCACGACCGGCGTTGAGCCACATGATGCGGCGCAGCCCGTCGAACAGCCGTCGGACGGTGTCCGGCCCCGGTGTCGCGGCGAGGGCGGCGAGGTCGAGACCCGCCTCCTCGACAGCGCGGTCATCACGGACCTCGAGTACCGCGGCCAGCAGTTCGGCCTTGGTTGAGAAGTGGTGCAGGACCCCGGCGCGGGACAGCTCCGCGCGTTCCGCGATCCGTGCCAGCGACGACCCGCTCCAGCCGTGGGCGAGCACCTCCTCCACCGCCGCGTCCACGATGAGGGCGCGCCGCTCGTCCGGGTCGATCCGCTGGCTGAGCACGCAGGTACCACCTCTCCCTCGGGACGTTCCACGACCTACCAACTGGTTGGTAGGGTAGAGGATGGCGCGGGCGATGGGTTGCGCCCCAGTGCGGGGGCCCACGGCTCGCGCGTCGCGACGCGCCAGGGCAGGCCCACAGCGCCCGTCCCGCAACGACCCCGCCGGCCACGAGGGCGACAGCGGCGCAGCAGCGACAACGACGGCAGCAGCGACCACGACCGGCGAGGCACCCAGATGCAGCACGATGGACCGAGCGGCGCGGGCCTCGACACCGACGCCACGGGCGCATCCCCCACTGACGCACAACGGATCGTCGCAGCGCTCGATCTGGAGACGAAGGTCCGGCTGCTCTCCGGTGCGGACAAGTGGCACACGGAGGGGGTTCCGTCCGCCGGCATCGCTGCGGTCCTGATGACCGATGGCCCGCACGGGCTCCGCCGACAAGCCACGGAGGGCGACCACCTCGGGATGGCGGGTTCCGTACCCGCCACCTGCTTCCCCCCGGCAGTGACCCTTGCGGCGAGCTGGGACCCCGGACTCCTCGCCGAGGTCGGAGCAGCCCTCGGCCGGGAGGCCCAGACCCAGGGCGTGTCCGTCATCCTCGGGCCGGGCCTCAACCTCAAGCGCCACCCCGCCGGAGGACGCAACTTCGAGTACCTCAGCGAGGACCCGCTGCTGGCCGGGCGGCTGGCCGCCGCCCTGGTCCGCGGCATCCAGTCGCAGGGGGTCGGCGCCTGCCTGAAGCACTTCGCGAGCAACCACCAGGAGACCTTCCGGATGGTGGTCGACACCCTGGTGGACGAGCGGACCCTGCGGGAGCAGGAACTGCGGGCCTTCGAGATCGCCGTCACCGAGGGCCGCCCGTGGACCGTGATGTGCGCCTACAACCGCCTGAACGGCACGTACTGCTCCGACCACCGATGGCTGCTCACCGAGGTGCTGCGGGACGAGTGGCGCTTCGACGGCCTGGTCATGACCGACTGGGCAGCCATGCACGACCGGGCGGCCGCAACGGTCGCCGGGTGCGACCTGGAGATGCCGGGCAGCAACGGGGCGTTCGACGCCGAGACCCTGGCGGCGGTCCATGACGGCACCCTCGACGAGGGCGAGGTCGATCGCTGCGCGACCCGCGTCGTGGAGCTTCTGCTGCGTGCCGCAGCCAACCGGGACACCACGGCCAGCTACGACGTGGACACCCACCACGCCCTCGCGCGCCGCACTGCAGCCGCCGGCACGGTGTTGCTGACCAACGACGGGACGCTGCCGCTGCAGGTCGACGCCGCGGGTGACACCGCCGCCGCACCCCTCGGATCGGTGGCGCTCATCGGGGCCCTCGCCACCCGGCCGCGGTTCCAGGGCGCCGGGAGCTCCCAGGTGAACCCGCATCGTGTCGATGACCTGCGCAGCAACCTGGAGGAGCGTCTCTCAGCCGACACCGCGCTGCGCTACGCCCCCGGATACGACCCCGACTCCGGCGCGACCACCGACCACCTCGTCGCACAGGCGGTTGATGCAGCGTCGGATGCGGAGGTGGCCGTGGTCGTGGTCGGCCTGCCCGCCAGCTACGAGTCGGAGGGCTTCGACCGGGAGCACGTCGCGCTGCCGGCCGGCCACACCCGCGTCGTCGAGGCGGTACTGGACACGGGCACCCCCACGGTGGTGGTGCTGCAGAACGGGGCGCCCGTCGTGCTGCCCTGGGCGCCCCGTGCAGCCGCCATCGTGGAGGGCTACCTCGGCGGCCAGGCGGGTGGTGCCGCGCTGGCGGATGTGCTGGTCGGGGACGCGGAGCCGGGCGGCCGGCTGGCCGAGTCCTTCCCCGTAGCGGTCGCCGACCTGCCCAGCCACGCGAACTTCGCTGCCCACCCCAAGCAGGTCCAGCACCGCGAGGGACCCCTGATCGGCTACCGGTTCCATGATCGCCTCGGGATCCCTGCCGCCTTCCCCTTCGGTCACGGTCTCAGCTACACCAGCTTCGATACCTCCGAGGTGGCGGTCACGGGCGACGCCCCCGCGATCACGGTGGCGGTGACCGTGACCAACACCGGCCCGCGCACCGGCAGCGAGGTGCTGCAGCTCTACCTCCGCGCCCCGCAGGGCACCCTGTGGCGCGCCGACAAGGAGCTGGTCGCCCATGCGAAGGTGACCCTCGACCCGGGAACGTCACAGCGGGTAGAGCTCCACCTCGACCGACGCAGCTTCGCGGTCTACGACGTCACCCAGGCGGCCTGGGTCATCGAGCCGGGCAGCTACACGCTGCTGCTCGGCCGCTCCTCCAGCGACATCCTCCACCGCCACGCCGTCGACGTCGACACCGGTGATCACCTGACACCGGCGACGATCCCCGACAGCGTGACCGCCACCGACGAGGAGTTCGCGCAGCTGCTCGGCCGTGCGCTCCCCACCCCGGACCCGGTCCGTCCCTTCACCCGTGACACCCCTGTCGCGGACCTCGATGCGACGCCGCTCGGGGCGCGCGCCCAGCAACTGCTGCTGACCGCCGCACGCCGCACCATCGGTCGCGAGATCCCGGCCGCCGAGGCGTCCATGCACCGCATGCTCGAGGCGCTGCTCCGGGAGGCGCCCTTGCGCTCCATCGTGCTGCTCGCGGGGAACAAGCCGTCCCTGAAGGCGGTCGACGCGATCGTGGACCTGCTCAACGGCCGCGTCCGCGATCAGATGGAGGCCGGCATCGGCCGCGTCCGCCAACTCCTCAAGCTGGACGACGAGACGCGCTGAGGGCCCGTGTGCCGGACATCCACTTCCCCGACGGCAGCCTGGTGCGCGCCGCAGGCCTGCAGGAGCGTGCGGTCGAGGCCGCCTGGCGCGGCCACGGGCTCTACCTCGATGTGCGGTGGGCACCGACCTGGCCCGCGGAGGTGCTGGACTGGCCGGACCTCGGCACGCCAACGGATGACCGCGGTGCTGCGGCGGCCATCCGGCGCACGCACCGCCTGGCACGCAGCGGCGTGCACGTCGAGGTCGGCTGCCTGGCCGGCCGCGGTCGTACCGGGACGGTGCTGGCGTGCATCGCCACGCTGGCCGGCATCCCGGCCGAGGATGCCGTCGCCTGGGTACGCCGCCGGCTCCCGGGCGCCGTCGAGACCTCGGCGCAGGAGGCGTGGGTACTGCACTTCGCTTCCGGCGCCTTCGACGGTCCGATGCAGGACGAAGCGGTCACCGAGGATCCGTCGGGTGCGTCGACGGACCAGGCTCAGTAGACCGGGATGGAGTCGTCCACCTGACGGCTGTAGGCGTTGATGCCGCCACGCATCGAACGGGCCTTGAAGCCGGCACCGCGCAGCAGTTCGGTGGACTCCAGCGAGCGCACCCCCGACCGGCAGTGCACCACGTACTCCTTGGTCGGATCCAGCTCGGAGAGCCGTCCCGCGAGGGTGTCCTTGGGGATCAGGGTCGCACCCGGGATCCGGTTGATGTCGTACTCGTGCGGCTCACGAACGTCGAGCAACACCACGTCAGGCTTGTCGGCGATGTCCACGAACTCGGTCGGCAGGATCTCGAGCTCCGCCAGGGACCCCTCGGCCGCCTGCATCCGGTCGTGGGAGGGCACCCCGCAGAACTCCTCGTAGTCGATCAGCTCCGTGACCGTGGGCTCCTCGCCGCACACCGGGCAGTCGGGATCCTTGCGGACGGTGACGTACATCCACTCCTGCGCCAGGGCGTCGTACAGACCGAGCCGACCGATCATCGGCTCGCCCATACCGGTGATGAGCTTGATCCCCTCGATCCCCTGCGCCGTGCCGATGTGCCCGGCCATGATGCCGAGCACCCCGCCTTCAGCGCAGTTGGGCACCAGCCCCGGAGGAGGCGGTTCGGGGAACATGCACCGGTAGCAGGGCCCTTCCGCCGCGGAGAACACGCTCAACTGTCCCTCGAACCGGAAGATCGAGCCGTACACGTTGGGGATCCCCAGCAGCACGCACGCGTCGTTGACCAGGTAGCGGGTGGGGAAGTTGTCCGTGCCGTCGATCACCAGGTCGTAGCCCTCGATGACCTCCAAGGCGTTCTCGGAGGTCAGGAAGGTGCGGTGCTCGACCACCTCGACGTGGGGGTTGACCTCCGTGATCGCCGCTCGGGCGGAGTCGATCTTGTGCGTGCCGATGTCGGAGGTGCCGTGGATGATCTGGCGCTGCAGGTTGGACGGATCCACCACATCGTCGTCCACCAGCCCGATGGTGCCCACGCCGGCGGCAGCGAGGTACAGGGCGAGCGGCGAGCCGAGACCGCCGGTCCCTACCAGCAGGACCCGGGCAGCCTTGAGCCGTTCCTGTCCCTCGATACCGACATCGGGGATGATGAGGTGGCGGGAGTAGCGCGCGATCTCCTCGTGGGACAGGGGCTCGCGTCGGTCGACGATGGGTGCGCGCACGGGCGTTCCTTCGTGACGGGGGCGAGTGAGGGTATCCGCGGGCCCATCGCTGCGACCCCCCGCATGAGGACGTGCCGTCAGCGGGCCACGCACCCTTCAGCGCGACCGACGGCCGCCGATGGAGGCAGTGGAGAGGGCCACGGGCGCAGAGGTCCGGCCGAGGAACGATGCCACGTGCAGACGCCACAACCTGCTGTCAGCTCCGACAGCTCGACCCTCGACGTGCTGCTCGAGCACGTCCCCTCGCTGCTGCGCGGGTTCTCCGCCTTCGACAACGCGGCTCTGGCGCAGGCGATCGACGACGTGCTGGCCCGCCTGGGAAGGATCGTCGAGGTCGACCGGACCTATCTGTTCCGGGTGTGGCGCGATGCTGACGGCGCCCGGTTCGTCGACAACGACCACGAGTGGTGTGCCCCGGGCATCGAGCCGCAGATCGACGAGCTACAGGCCCTACCGGTGGACGACATCGAACCCTTGCTCGTCCCCCTCGAAGCCGGCGAGGCGGTCTACATCCCCCGCGTCGCGGACCTCCCGGCGGACCGGCCGGACCGTGCCGGCCTGCTCGCCCAGGACATCCGTTCCCTGCTGGTAACCCCCATGATCGGCGCCGGGGAGCTCGTGGGGTTCATCGGCTTCGACGCGGTGCGCAGCGAGCGTCAGTGGTCCGAGGGCGAACGCCTGCTGCTCGGTGTGGTGGCGGACGCGGTGTGCAGCGCCCTGCTCCGCCAGGTGGCGCTGCAGACCCTCTCCGAACGTGAACGGCGCTTCCGGCTCCTTGCAGAGCACTCCTCTGACCTCGGTGTCGTGGTCGGCTCGGACGGACGACTGCTGGACGTCTCCCCCTCCGCGACGGCCCTGATGGGGTGGGAGCCGGTGGCGCTGGCCGGCACGGAGCTGCTCGCGCAGGTCCACCCGGAGGACCGCGCGCACCTCTCCGCCGCCCTGCAGCAGGCAGCGGCGGCGCCGCAGGTTCCCGTCCAGGTGGCGGACCATCGCTACCGGCACGGCGATGGTGCCTGGCGCTGGTTCTCCGCGACGGCCATCGACCTGCGGCAGGAAGCGGCGTTCGGCGGCACGGTACTGGTCGCCCACGACATCGATGATCGCAAGCTCGCCGAGCACGCCCTGGCCCACCAGGCGCTGCACGACCCCCTCACGGGTCTGCCCAACCGGGGGCTGCTGCTCGACCGGCTCGAGCAGGCCCTGGAACGTGCCCGTCGGCACGGCGGCACCGTGGCCGTGGTGTTCCTGGACCTCGACCGCTTCAAGCTCGTCAACGACTCACTGGGCCACGCCCGTGGTGACGAGGTGTTGCAGGCCTGCGCCGCCCGCCTCTCCGGCACCGTCCGCGACACCGACACCGTCGCCCGCTTCGGCGGCGACGAGTTCGTGGTCGTCCTCGAGGGAGCTACCGGCCCCTCCGAGGCATGGAAGGCCGCGGAGCGGGTCATGACCGTCCTCCAGGACCCGATCACCACCGGCGGTGGCGAGCACCGCCTCACCGCCAGCGCCGGCTGCGTGCTCGCCGAGGGGGACGAGGACGCGCGGGAGCTCCTGCGCGACGCGGACGCGGCCATGTACCAGGCGAAGGCAGGCGGACGTGACCAGCTCCGCGGCCTGGACCAGCAGCTCCGTGACGACCTCCTCGATGAGGCGGCGCTGGTCCATGACCTCCGCGGGGCCGTCGACCGTGATGAGCTCACCGTCGAGTACCAGCCGATCCTGGACCTCAGCCTCGACCGCTGTGTCGGCTACGAGGCGCTGGCCCGCTGGGAGCACCCGCAGCGCGGACGCATCGGTCCCGACCGGTTCATCCCGCTCGCCGAGGAGCACGGGCTGATGGCGGGCATCGCCCAGCAGGTGCAGCGACACAGCCTCCGACAGCTCGCTGCCTGGGATCGCCGCGACCCGGCGCATGTGCAGCGCACGATGGCGGTCAACCTCTCGGCCACGCAACTGTACGGAGGCGGCCTGGTGGAGCAGGTGCGGCGGCTGCTCTCGACCTCCCCCGTCCGCGCGGACCGGGTGGTGTTCGAGCTCACCGAGAGCACCCTTATGGCCGAGCCCGATGTCAGTCGCCGGGTGCTCTCCGAGCTGCGGGGACTGGGGTGCGGGATCGCCATCGACGACTTCGGGACCGGCCACTCCTCCCTGGCGTACCTGCGGGAGCTACCCGTGACGATGCTGAAGATCGATCGCTCCTTCGTCCAGCGCCTCGGCGAGGGCGGGCGGGACGAACGGGTCGTGCATGTCGTGCTCACCCTGGCCCGGGAGTTCGGACTGCGCACCGTCGCTGAGGGGATCGAGACGACGCACCAGCTGCGGGTCCTCGAGAGCCTCGGGTGTCGCTACGGCCAGGGTTTCCTCCTCGGTCGTGCGGCGTCCCCAGAGGTGCTGGAAGCTCAGACGTTCATGCCCATGGCCCTGAGCTCCTCACGCACGTAGTCGGCGATCATGGAGGTGTCCCAGGGCGGGGTGAAGGTGAACTCCACCTCGACGCGGTCGACGCCCGGCATCGCGCCGAGGATGACCGAGCACTGCTGATGGATGACCTCGGTCAGGGGGCAGCCCATGGAGGTCAGCGTCATGAGCACGTGGGCGTAGCCGCGCTCAGGCTTGGTGACCTCGTAGACCAGCCCCAGATCGACGATGTTGTACCCGATCTCCGGGTCGACGACCGCCCGGAGCCCGTTCATCAGATCCTGCGAGGAGGGCATGCCGTCCTCCTCCAGGGGCAGGTCCTCGAAGGGGTGGCGCTGGCGCGGCCGCTCCTCCTCCGGCGCCTGCCCGTCGGGGGTGTCGTACTCCGGGACGCTGTCGTCGCGGGTCGCGGTGGCGGTGTGCTCGTGGGTGCTCACGATCACTCCTCGTGGGTGACGGTGTGGGCGTTGGCGCCGCGCTCGTGGGTCTCGATGGCGTCCTTGAGGGCCATCCAGCCGAGCAGCGCGCACTTCACGCGGACGGGGAACTGTGCGACGCCGGTGAAGGCGATGCCGTCGCCGAGATCGTCGGGGCGGGACGGCCCCTCGCCGTGCATCATCAGGCGGAAGTCCTCGGCGAGGTCGAGGGCGTCCTTGAGTTCCCGCCCCGTGGTCGCGTCGGTCATGGCGGACGCGGACGCCTGGCTGATCGAGCAGCCCTCCCCGTCGAAGACGACCGCGTCGAGGTGCCCGTCAGCGACGCGGATGCGCAGGTCCATCTCGTCGCCGCACAGCGGGTTGGAGTGGTGGACGTGCACCGCCTCGCCATCGAGTGACGGCGCCCGGTTGTGGGGCTTGCGGTAGTGGTCCAGGATGATCTCCTGGTATAGGTCGTCCATCGACACGGCGGCTCCTTCAGCGGGCGAAGAACGCGGCGGCGGCTTCGATGCCCTCCACCAGGGGCTCGAGGTCGTCGACGTCGTTGTAGATGTAGGCGCTGGCACGGGTGGTGGCCGCCACCTCGAGGCACCGCATCAGCGGCTTGGTGCAGTGGTGGCCGACCCGCACGCACACACCTCGCGAGCCGAGCATCGCGCCGACGTCGTGGGGGGGGATGCCGTCGAGCACGAAGGATACGGCGCTGCCGCGGATCTCGACGTCCTTCGGACCGTGGATGCGGACACCGGGCACCGTGGCGAGGGCGTCGAGCAGTTCCGCGGTGAACGCCCGCTCGTGGGCGCGGATGGCGTCCATGCCGAGCGTCTGCAACTCGGCGATGGCCGCGGACAGACCGGCCGCCTCGGCGATCATCGGGGTGCCCGCCTCGAAGCGGTGCGGGACGTCGTTCCAGGTGGCGCCCTCGAGGGTGACGTCCCGGATCATGTCCCCGCCGGTGAGGAAGGGCTGCATCCGATCCAGCAACTCCGGCCGGGCCACCAGGGCGCCGATCCCCGTGGGCGCGAGCAGCTTGTGCCCGGTGATGGCGTAGCTGTCGACCCCGAGGTCGCGCACGCTGACGGGAAGGTGCGGCGCGGCCTGCGCGCCATCGACGTGGACCACCGCAGCATCGTTGGCGTCGCGGATCATCTCGGTCAGCCGGGCGACGTCGTTGATCGTGCCGAGCACGTTGGACACGTGCACGACGGCCGCGAAGGTGACCCGCCCATCAGCCAGCAGCTGCTGCGCCACCTCGAGATCGAGCTGCCCATCCTCGGTGAGGGGGATGTGGCGGATCTCCGCGCCGACGGCGTGGGCGGCCTGCGTGAAGGGCACCAGGTTGGCGTGGTGCTCCATCACCGTGGACAGCACGACGTCGTCCGGCCCGAGATGCGCGCGGACGTAGCCGTAGGCCACGAGGTTGCAGGCCTCGGTGGCGTTCTTGGTGAACACCACCCCGCGCGGGTCGGCGTCGAGGAACCGCGCGAGGTCACCTCGCGCACCCTCGTAGAGATCGGTGGCCTCCTCCGCGAGGGGGTAGACCCCCCGGTGCACGTTGGACCGTGACCACCGGTAGTAGCGGTCCATGGCCGCGAGCACCGGCTCAGGGGTGAGCGACGAGGCCGCCGAGTCCAGGTAGACGAGGCGGTTCCCGTCGAGCTCCCGGTCAAGGACCGGATAGTGGGAACGTACGGCCTCGACGTCGATCGGCATGGGGTCGGACGCCTTCCTCGGAGCGATCGGCGGGGTGGTCAGACGCTGACGCCGTGCTCGGCGCGGATCCGCTCGTAACCGCCCTCCTCGAGCTCGTCGGCGAGCTCGGCGCCGCCGGAGGCGACGATGCGGCCCTCGAACATCACGTGCACCTCGTCGGCGGTGATGTAGCGCAGGATGCGGGTGTAGTGGGTGATGATCAGCACGCCGAGGTCGGGCCCGGAGAGGCGGTTGACGCCCTCAGCGACGATCCTGAGCGCGTCCACGTCGAGCCCGGAGTCGGTCTCGTCGAGGACCGCGAGCTCCGGACGGAGCAGGGCGGCCTGGAGGATCTCGAACCGCTTCTTCTCACCGCCCGAGAAGCCCTCGTTGACCGAGCGCTGCAGGAAGGAGTCATCCACGCCGAGCTCGGCCATCTCTGACCGCAGGCTCTGCATGAACTCCCGGACCGGCACATCCTCGTCACGCACGGCGTTGACCGCGGTGCGCAGGAAGTTGGTCAGCGACACCCCGGGAACCTCGACGGGGTACTGCATGGCCAGGAACACCCCGAGCTGTGCGCGCTCGTCGGGGGTGAGCTCGTTGAGCTCGGTGCCCTTCCAGGTGATCGTCCCGCCCGTGACCTCGTAGGCGGGGTGGCCGGCGATGGCGTAGGCCAGGGTGGACTTGCCGGAGCCGTTGGGGCCCATCAGGGCGATGGTCCTGCCCTTGTCGAGGTCGAGGTCGACCCCACGGAGGATGGGTGTGTCGTCCGCCTCGACGTGGAGGTCGCGGATCTCAAGATCAGCCATGGGTTGACGCTTTCGGTGTCGTGGTCCGGCGCGCGGCCGGCCGGTCAGGTCGGGTTGTCCAGCACCGCGGCGTGCCCGCCGTCGATGCGCGAGCTCAGTGCGCCGGGAAGGCGGCGCCGTTGAGCGCTGTGGTCGTATCCACGGTGATGATGTCGTCCACCACGGTGACCGCGAAGGTCGGCACCGGCTTCATGGCCGGCAGGGAGGAGGGTCGACCGTCATCGAGGTCGAAGGTGGAACCGTGCAGGGAACACTCCACGCCGTTGCCCCACACTGCGCCGCCGTCGGCCAACGACCACTGCTGGTGGGAACACGTGTCGTGGACAGCCTTGACGTCGCCGCCGACACGCACGAGACAGACCGGCACACCGTCCACATCGACGCGGACCGGACGACCCTCCTCGAGGCGGCTGAAGCGGGCGTGGGCCTCACTCATCGCGCAGGTCCTGCAGGCTGGCGTCGTTGACCTGGAAGCTGGACAGGTCGGCAGCCTCCACCAGGGCCTCGATGCGCTCCAAGGCCGCGTCCTGCACGCCGGGTAGCTCCACGTCGGAGAACACCTCGCGGAAGAAACCGGTGACGATCAGGCGCAGCGCCTGGTCCCGGGGGATCCCACGTGAGGTCAGGTAGTACAGCTGCAGCGCGTCGATCTGGCCCGTGGCCGAGCCGTGACCCGCGGTGATGTCCGCGCACTCGATCTCCAGGAAGGGGGTGGCGTCCGCGCGGGCGCCTTCGGTGAGGATGAGGTACTTGTTGTTCTCATCGGTGTCGGTGCCCACAGCGTCACGGTGCACGAAGATGTTGCCGCGGAACACCGTGCGGCTGTTGCCCTGGAGCGCACCCTTGAACAGCACATCGGACGACGCGTTGGGAGCGATGTGGCGGACGTAGGGCTGCAGGTCGAACCACTGGCCCTCGTCGGCGAAGTACACCCCGAGCGGACGCGTCTGCGCGCCGGGCCCGACCAGGTCGGTCTCGGGCAGCAACCGCACGGTGCGCCCACCGATCGTGACCGACACGTGTCGGATCTCACTGTCGCGGTGGGCCTGCACCTTCTGGAGTGCGAGATGATCGACCTTGTTGCCCCACAGTTGGAAGGAGGCGACGTCGAGCTTCGCCGCATCGGCGGCGATCACCTCAACGACCTGATCCACGAGCGCGTCGACGTCCGAGGTGGAGGTGTGCTCGAGGTAGAGCGACGCGCGGGCGTGGTGACCGAGCACCGCCAGCACACGGGGGAGGTGGGCGCCGGACTCCGAGGCGTGGATGCGGACCACGATGGGCGCGTCGAGCTCGACCTCGGCGGGCACGTGGATGAAGACGCCGGCCGTCCATGCGGCGTCGTTGGCCGTGATGGTGCGGTCGGCGTCACCACCGGTGCCCTCAGGGTCGTTGGTGGTGAGGCTGCCCAGATGGGCCTCCACCAGCCCGCGATGGTCGGTGGCAGCCGCGGACAGGTCGGTGACGACCACGCCCCGCTGCGCGAGCTCCTCCGGCACCGTCACCTCGGTCAGCACGCCGTCGACGATGCGGGCCGTCGGCAGCGTGAGTCCGAGTCCGTCGGTGAAGGATCTGGGAGGATCCCCGGCGCCGGAGCGGACGAGCTCGCGGTCGACGTCGATGCGCTGTTGGAACGGTGTCGATCGCCAGAACTCGTCCTTGCGGCTGTCAGGCCAGGCGAGGTCCAACGCTCGCTTGGCGGCGGCGAGCCGCCGGTCGGTGAGCCAGTTCGGCTCACCGGCAGCCGCGCTCGCCGCAGCGAGGTCGTCCTCGGTGAAGGCGGACAGGGTCGTCATCCGATGGCGCCTTCCATCTCGAGCGCGATCAGGCGGTTCAGCTCGACCGAGTACTCCATCGGCAGCTCACGCGCGATGGGCTCGATGAACCCGCGCACGATCATGGCCGTGGCCTCGTCCTCGTCGATGCCGCGCGACTGCATGTAGAACAGCTGGTCGTCGGAGACCTTCGAGACCGTGGCCTCGTGCTCGATCGTGGCGTCCTCCTGCTCGATCTCCATGTAGGGGTAGGTGTCGGTCCGGGAGGTGTCGTCCA
>PXDB01000005.1 GCA_003565155.1 Nitriliruptoraceae bacterium
ATCGGGTAGGGGCCGGGCTCTCCCCGGCCCCTCCCACACCACCGTACGTGCCTGCTAGGCATACGGCGGTTCGTCAGGCACCTCGGCGACGGTGCCAGTGGTAGGCGAGGCCTCGCAGGCCATGTTCGTCGTGCCAGTAGCTGTCGGGCAGGGCGCGGTGAAGGATCGGGGAGCCAGCGACCCGCCAGTAGCCCTTGCTCGACGCTGCCCATTGGCGGGCAACGTCATCAGGGATGCCGGCAGCGGCAAGGTTGCGCCGCTTGGCCGTCCAGCGCTTCCATTCCTTCCAGCGCACCTGCCGTAGTCGGCGGCGTAGCCATTCATCGACCGCTTCGAACCGTTTGCGTCCGTCCGCGATGGCGAAGTAGGCACACCATCCGGCGATGTAGCGGTTCAGCTTCGCGATGCGGTGCTCCATTGAGACACCCCAGCTTCGGCGAGTCAGCTGCTTGAGTCGCATCTTCAGACGCTTGAACGCCTTGGGAGCGACCCGCACGCCGACCTTGCCGCCTGGCGCGAAGTAGAACCCGAAGCCGAGCAACGTCGCGACCGAGGCCGTCGAGATGTTCGACTTGTGCCGGTTGACCTTCAACTTCAGCCGTCCCTCCACGACATCAGTGACGCCGTCGAGAACACGGGAGGCGGCCCGTTCGCTGCGCACGAAGACCCGCAGATCGTCGGCGTAGCGAACAAACCGGTGGCCGCGACGTTCCAGCTCCTTGTCGAGGTCATCCAGCATGATGTTCGACAGCAACGGCGAGAGCGGCGACCCCTGCGGGGTGCCTTCTGCCGTGGGCTGTCGCACGCCATCGACCATGACTCCGGCCTCGATGTAGGCCCGGATGAGCCGGAGCAGCCGTTTGTCGGCCACCCGACGCCACACACGGTGCATGAGCTTGTCGTGGTTGACCCGGTCGAAGAACTGCTCCAGGTCAACATCAACCACCCACCGGTAGCCCTCCTCCAGGAAGCCCCTGGCGGACTCGACCGCCTGGTGAGCGCTCCGACCCGGACGAAACCCGTAGCTGTGCTCCGAGAACGTCGGATCAAAGATCGGCTCGAGCACCTGCGCGATGGCCTGCTGAACCAACCGGTCCAGCACCGTAGGGACACCCAGCAGCCGCACCCCGCCATCGGGCTTGGGGATCTCGACCCGCCGGACCGGCCGCGGCCTGTAGCGTCCCGCATCGAGCGCAACTTTGACCTCGTCCCAGTGTGCGATGAGCCAGCCCCGAAACTCGTCCGTGCTAACCCCGTCCACACCAGGCGCGCCACCGTTGCGTTCCACGCGCCGTAACGCCCGGGTCAGGTTGGCCTTCGAGAACACCTGCTCCCACAGACCATCCACCCGGGCGGGCTGAGACGACGGCTCGGGCGACGCTGTATGGCCACTGCGCCCTACCTGTGGTCCCGGACGACTCACGTCCTCCACCACTGGCAGGCCCGTCTGCACGGGTTGGCTGCGGTCAATGCGACCATCACCGGCCACCACATCCATCCTCTCTACCACGACGTTCGGCCCTTCCCAGCCCACGCCCCTGCGTGTGAGAACCCCGCTGGTACTACGGCCTCTGCTGACTCCTGCCCGGCGAGCCACGGCGTTCCCACCGCAGCCGTCGACTCCCGCCGACACCCGGACAGGCCTCCCCGGATAAGAACACGTTCTGTCCCCCGAGCCCTGCCGCGTCTACGTGACGCACCCTGTCGGTGGTGACGGGCTTCACCGTCCATCGCCGGCTCACCCAGGTCGCCCCGCCTTCTACGCGGTTCCTGTTCGTCAGGTCCGAGGTCTCGCCTCCGGCTTCCTCCCCACGACACCTCACGATGCCGCAGTTGCCATTGGCTCGGAGTTCGGCACCACCTCCTCCTCCAGGGGACTTCCACCCCCAAGAACGTGCCCATGCCGGGCGTACGAAGCAGAACGCCCCCGGCACGCGGCCGGGGGCGTTCCCGCAGGTCAGCAGGTGTGAAGAGAGCGGAGGGTGGGGGATTCGAACCCCCGAGGGATGTGACTCCCAACACGGATTCCAGCCGTGCGCCATAGGCCTGACTAGGCGAACCCTCCTCGAGCGCGGCGAAGCGTACCGGCGCGCTGACCGGCCGTGCTACCGCGCTTGGCCGGCCGCACCGCTCGGTCATCCCGCACCGACCCCGCCTAGGTTGCTGGCGCCTCCTCCGACCGGATCTGGACCAGGATGCACCAGCGCCTCGACCTCGCCACCGCGTCGTCGTACGCCCGTGCCGGCCTCGACAACATCGCCCGGCAGTACCCGAACCACCCGGGTCACCTCCTCACAGGACCGGCGGATCTGCGCGAACCCCGTGAGCTGCACCCCGTGTTCTACGGCAGCTACGACTGGCACTCCTCGGTCCACCAGCACTGGATGCTCGTACGGCTCCTCCGGCGTTTCCCCGACCTGCCGCAACGTGACGCGATCCACGGGCGGTTCGACACCCATCTCGTCAACGACCCAGGCGCGGTCGGTGCAGAGGTCGCCTACCTCCAGCATCCCGCCCGACGCACCTTCGAGCGCCCCTACGGCTGGGCCTGGCTGCTGTTGCTCAGCGCAGAACTCGCTGCCCTGGCAGTGGACCCCGAGGCGCCGCCGTCGGACCGTGCCGCGGGTGCCCGCTGGGCCGCCGGTCTGGCACCGCTGACCGGTCTCGTCAGCGGGCGGCTGCTCGGCTGGCTGTCCACCAGCCCGTACCCGAACCGGGTCGGCACGCACCCCAACAGCGCCTTCGCGTGCGGGTTGGCCCTGGAGGCGGTGCACCGCACCTCTGCCCCACACACCGACACCCCACCTACAGGTGACACCGACGACGCCCCAGCCGACCCCTGGACGGCGCAGCTGCAACGCGCGCTGCGCAGCTCCATCGGCGAGGCGGTGCGGCGGTGGTACCTCGACGACCGGGCCGCCCCCACCCGCTACGAGCCCTCGTCGGCGGACTTCCTCTCCCCCACCCTGGTGGAGGCCGAGCTGCTGGCACAGGTGCTGCCACGCGACCAGTGGATCACCTGGCTGGACGGCTTCCTCTCCGACCCTTCTCCGCTGCTGACACCGGCGACGGTGACCGACCGCACCGACCCGCAGACCGTCCATCTCGATGGCCTGAACCTCAGCCGCGCATGGGGGTGGCGGCGCATCGCTGGCGCGCTGCCGGAGGACCATCCGCTGCGCCGGGCGGCCCGCGATGCGGCCGACGCCCACCGTGCCGCGTCCCTCCCCCACGTCCTCGACGACTACGTGGGCGCGCACTGGCTACCGACCTTCGCCGTCCGCCTCGACGACATCGAGGTGGCGGGGGAGGGCTGACCGCCGCAGTGCCCCACGACCGATGCTGGCGTCGGTGTCCGACGGCGCCGGGCTGCCACCGCCCGCGCGTTGCTCAGCTGCGTTTCGGGGTGTCACCGGGGCGGTCGTCAGGGTCGGACTGCCACCACGCCTCGCCCCTGAGCCGCGCCAGCCACCGCACGTCGGTGCGCTCGGGCACCTCGCCGCGCCGCTCGCTGACCACGGCGGTGCGGAAGTCGCGGTTGAGGTGGGCGATGACGTCGAGGCCGATCGCCGCCGGGCAGGCGGGCACGCACTCGCCGTAGTTGGTGCACGAGCCGAACTCGCTCTCCATGGTCGCCACCATGGACCGCACCCGCTCGTAGCGCTCGACCTGCCCCTGGGGCAGCTCGGCGAGGTGGGCGACCTTCGCGCCGGCGAACAGCTGCGCTGCGCCGTTGGGACACGCCGCCACGCACGCACCGCAGCCGATGCAGGCCGCGTGGTCCATGGCCGCCTCGGACTGGTGCTTGTTCACCGGCAGCGACAGCGCCTCCGGTGCGGCGTTGGTCGCCGTGGAGATGTAGCCCCCCGAGGCGATGATCCGGTCCAGCGCCGAGCGGTCGACCACCAGGTCACGCAGTACGGGGAAGGCACCCGCCCGCCAGGGCTCCAGGGTGACGACGTCACCGTCGGAGAAGGCCCGGACCCGCTGGAGGCAGGCGGGGGTGTGGTCCTCCGGCCCGTGGGGCTGACCGTTGACCATGATCCCGCACGTCCCACAGATGCCTTCCCGGCAGTCGTGGTCGAAGGCGACGGGCTCGCGGCCCTCCGCCACCAGTTGCGCGTTGAGGATGTCGAGCAGCTCGAGCATGCTCACCTCGGCGGTGACGCCGTCAACCTCGTAACGCTCGAAGCGCCCGGGTGTCGCCGCGTCCGCCTGCCGCCAGACCTCGAGGGTGAGTCGCATCACTTGTAGCTCCTGGTCGCCAGCGGCACGGCGTCGAAGGTCAGCGGTTCGCTGCGACGTGTTGGGGTCCCGTCGGGGGGTGCGGCCTCCCACGCGGAGGAGGAGGTCCAGTGCTCGTCGTCGCGCAGGGCCTCGCCGTCCTCGGTCTGGTGCTCGGACCGGAAGTGGGCGCCCGCGGACTCATCGCGGTCGAGGGCGTCGAGGGCCATCAGCTCGGCGAGCTCGAGGTAGTCGGCCAGCCGGCCGGCCCGCTCCAGTTCCTGGTTGAGCTGCTGGCCGTGGCCGACGACACGCACGTTGGTCCAGAAGTCGTCCTTCAGGTCCTTGATGGCGTCGGCGCCCTTCGCCAGTCCCTCGGCGCTGCGTTCAACGCCGACGTGGTCGGTGAGCAGCTGCCCGAGCTCCTTGTGGTAGACGTCCGGACCGGTCGTCCCGCCGATGCCGAGCAGCTGGTCGACCCGCCCGCTGGCCTCCGCCACCGCGGAGGTGACCGCCGGATGGTCGTGAGGCACCGGCTCCTGTCCGAGCTGCGGCGCCAGGTAGTCCGCGACGGTCCAGGGCAGCACGAACCAGCCGTCCACGGAGGCGCTGAGCAGCGAGTTGGCCCCGAGCCGGTTCGCGCCGTGGTAGTTGAAGCTGGCCTCTCCGCCGACGAACAGGCCCGGCACGTTGCTCATCTGGTTGTAGTCGGTCCACAACCCGCCCATGGCGAAGTGCGGTCCCGGGGCGATGCGCATCGGGCTGGTGTAGGGGTCCTCACCTGTCGCATCGGTGTAGAGCTCCAACAGGTTGCCGTACCGCTCCTCCATGGTCTTGCGCCCCAGCCGCGCGATCGCGTCACGGAAGTCGAGGTAGACCCCGTTGCGCAGGGGCCCGACACCCTTGCCGGCGTCCAACTGGATCTTGGCGGCGCGTGAGGAGATGTCGCGCGGCGCCAGGTTGCCGAAGGAGGGGTACATGCGCTCCAGGTAGTAGTCGCGCTCCTCCTCGGGGATGTCCTCCGGCGCCCGGTCGTCACCCGGTTCCTTGGGCACCCACACCCTCCCGTCGTTGCGCAGCGACTCGCTCATCAGGGTGAGCTTGGACTGCCACTCGCTGGTCAGGGGCAGGGAGGTCGGGTGGAACTGGATCATGCAGGGGTTGGCGAACAGCGCCCCACGCTTGTGGGCCCGCCAGGTCGCGGTGACGTTGGAGGACTTGGCGAGCGTCGACTTGAAGTAGACGTTGCCGTACCCGCCGGTGGCCAGCACCACCGCGTGGGCGGTGTGGGGCACGATGTCGCCGGTGACCATGTCGCGGGTGACGATGCCGACCGCGCGGCCGTCGGCCACGATCAGGTCGAGCATCTCCTGGCGGGTGTGCAGGGTGAGCCGCCCGGCGCCGACCTCCTTGAGCAGCTGCTGCGCCCCGGCGATCTGGAGCTGCTGGCCGGTCTGCCCGCGGGCGTAGAAGGTGCGTGACACCTGCACCCCGCCGAAGGAGCGGGTGGCGATCTGCCCGCCGTACTCGCGGGCGAAAGGCACCCCGAGCGCCGTCATGTGGTCGATGACCCGCACCGACATCTCCGACAGGCGGTGGACGTCGGCCTCACGGGCCCGGAAGTCCCCACCCTTGACGGTGTCGCGGAACAGCCGGTCGATCGAGTCGCCGTCGGCCTTGTAGCCCTTGGCGGCGTTGATACCGCCCTGCGCCGCCACGGAGTGGGCCCGGCGCGGTGCGTCGTGGAGGGTGAAGGCCTCGACCTGGTAGCCGAGCTCCGAGAGCGTGGCGGCCGCGCCGGCGCCGGCCAGGCCGGTGCCGACGACGATGACCTTGAAGCGGCGGCGGTTGGCCGGGTTGACGAGCTTGAGGTTGAGCAGGTGGTCATCCCACATCGTGTCGAGGTCGCCGGTGGGTGCGGCGTCGTGGATCTCCTCCCCGATCGAACGCCGACGGTCGAGATCCTCGGCCACCGCCGGGTTGGTGCGCGACGGGCGCGTCGCGGTGGCAGCGGCCGGCGCAGGGGCCTCGCGGGTGACGGCTGCCGGGGGCGGGGAGGTCGCGGTGCTCGCTGTGTCAACCGCCGACCGGTCGGCAGGAGCGCTGCGGGAGAGATCAGCACCGGGCGCGACGGGGCGGGTCTCCGGCGCCGGTGCGCTCCCCGCGTCGCGATGCGTGGGGTCCTGCCCCTGCCCATCCTGCCGCGCGGTCAGGTACCGCCGCGCGACGCCAGCCGCGGTGGCGGCGACACCGATCGCCACCGCACGACGCACAGCCGCTGCGCGGCGTCCGCCCGGGGCGCCGGCGTCACCGCGGCCACCTCGGCCCGCAGGCGGCTGCTCTTCGGGACGGCTCTCGGTCGCCATTGCGGGGTCTCCGGATCGTGGGGACAGGGACGCGGCGACCAGCGCTGCCAGCAGCCAGGGTGGCGTCGCGACACAGCCAACACCGTACGGGACGGCCCTCCCCGTGCGGCCTGCGACCGTCCGCAGCTACCGGGACCTTCGGCCCTGGTGTCGATGGGCGAAATCCCCGTCGCCCGTCAGCTGACCGCACGCCGGTAGGCACGGATGGCCCAGAGACTGAACACCAGGGTGATCCCGACGATCCACGCCGCGGACAGCAGGAGCTGGGTGGTGAGCACCTGCCCGTCGAGGAGCGCACCCTCGCCGAGCATCAGCGCCCGCAACGCGTTGGTGACCGTGGTGATCGGCTGGTTGTCGGCGAAGACGCGCAACCAGTCCGGCATGGTCTCGGTCGGCAGGAACACCGAGGAGGCGAACACCAGCGGGAAGACCGGGAGGAAGACCGCCGACTGGGTGGCCTCGGGCTCCTTGACGTAGAGGCCGATGACCGCCATCACCCACGACAACGAGTAGGCGAAGGCCAACGCCAGCAGGACGCCCAGCAGGAACTCGAAGAAGCTCGTTGCGTACCGGAACCCGATCCCGAAGCCCACCAGCAGCATGAGGGCGACGACCGCGGCGTTGCGCCCGAGGTCGGCGAAGGTCCGGCCCGCCAGGACGGCGCTCCGGGCCATCGGCAGGGAGCGGAACCGGTCGATCACCCCCTTCTTCAGGTCGTCGGTCAGACCGATGGCGGTCTGACCCGAGCCGAACACCGAGACCTGGACCAGCAGGCCGGGGATCAACCAGTTGATGTACTCCCCACCGGCGGCCTGCGGCAGGGTTCCCTCGATCGCGCCACCGAAGACGAAGGTGAACAGCAGCAGGAACATGATGGGCTGCACGGTGGAGAACAGCAGCACCTGCGGCAGCCGCACGTTACGCAGCAGGTTGCGCCGGGTGATGACCCAGGTGTCCACCACCGTCGAGGTGAAGGTCACACGCGCCCGGGCACCCGGCTCGTCACGGACCGCTGGCTCGGTCGTCACCGTGGTCATCGGGTGCCTCCATCGTCGGTCGTGCCCGTCGCAGCCGACGGGTGCGTGGCTTCCTCGGTCGCCGGTTCTCCGGTCACCGCCAGGAACACGTCGTCCAGCGACGGGCGGTGCAGTCCGATGTCGTCGGTCTCCACCCCGGCCTCGTCGAGGTGGCGGACAACCTCGGTGAGCGTGCGCGCCCCGGCGCGGGCAGGGACCCGCAGACGTCGGCCGCCCTCGCTCACGCCGACCTCCTCGCCGGTCACCTGTGCGAGGATCCCCATCGCCGTGGCGCGCTCGTCCGGGCCGATGACCAGCTCGAGCATCACGCTGCCCACGGAGGCCTTGAGCTCGTCAGCGGTCCCCTCACCCACGATCACGCCGCGATCGATGACCCCGATCCGATCCGCCAGGCGGTCGGCCTCCTCCAGGTACTGGGTGGTCAGCAGCACGGTCGTGCCTGCCTCGACGAGGTCCTCGATCATCCCCCACAGCTCCATACGGTTGCGTGGATCGATCCCGGTGGTGGGCTCGTCGAGGAACATCACCTCCGGCCGTCCGACCAACGACGCCGCGAGGTCGAGCCGCCGGCGCATCCCTCCCGAGTAGGTCCCGACCTGCCGTCCGGCGTCCCGGGTCAGCCCGATGCGCTCGAGGACCTCATCGGCCCGACGTCGGGCCTCACGACGGGCGAGGCCGTAGAGACGGCCGACCATCTCGACGTTCTCCCGGCCGGTGAGGAACTCGTCGACGGCCGCGAACTGGCCTGCGAGGCCGATCCGTGCACGGGCCGAGGTGGGGTCGCGCAGGACGTCGATGCCGGCGACCTCGACCCGACCTTCCTGTGGCCGGAGCAGGGTGGCAAGGACCCGGATGAGGGTGGTCTTCCCGGCGCCGTTGGGACCGAGGAGCCCGTAGATGATGCCCGGTTCCACCCGGAGATCGACGCCGTCGAGCGCGCGGACCGCGCCGAAGGTGCGCACCACACCGGCGACGTCGATGATGGCGTCGGCGGGGTTGGGTGCGGCGTTGGCGTGGGCGGCCGGCATGCGGCGTTCCTCCAGGTGTGGACAGGTGGGCAGCGTCGACGACCAGCCCCGTTTCGTTGTACGGCGCAGATACCGCGTACGGATCGGGGGAAGCCTGCCGGATGCACCAGGGCCGACCCCGGTCGCGTCGGTCACGACAGCGTGAGCGGCCGGGGCTGACCCCGGGCGCGCCGTGTGACGTCGGACGCCTCGACGGATACCCTTAGGGGGTATAGGCTTCGACCCCGACCCCTCCCCGTTGGTAAGGCGCCCAAGATGTCCTCTCCCACCGTCGAGTCCACCCCGCCCGGTGACCAGCGTGCCATCGAGTTCGCCGCCGAGGGGATGACCTGCGGCTCCTGCGCCGCCCGCATCCAGAAGACCCTGTCGAAGCAGGACGGGGTCAGCGAGGCGGAGGTCAACTACGCGACCGGTCGGGCCCTGGTCACTCTCGACCCGGAGAAGGTCGACACCGCGGCGCTCCAGAAGGCCATCGACCGGCTCGGCTACGCGCTCGAGCCGCTGCCGGAACCGGGCGCGGACCTCGATCCCGACCACGATCCGCACCGCGACGCCGAGGAGCGCGCGCAGCGCCAGTGGCTGATCCGGGTCATCACCTCCGTGCCGCCCACCCTGGTCGTGCTGTGGCTGGCGATGTTCTCCGGCGAGCTCGGCGAGCAGACCTGGGCCCGGTGGACACAGTTCGTGCTCACCACACCGGTGCAGTTCTACGTCGGCTGGCCCTTCCTCAGGGAGATGGCCCGGCGCGCGCGGCGCTTCACCGCCAACATGGACACCCTGATCGGGATCGGGACCCTGGCCGCCTACGGCTACTCCACCGTCGCGCTGTTCACCGGCGGGTTCCTGTACTTCGAGGTGGCGGCGGCGATCGTGGCCCTGCTGGCGCTCGGCCGCTACTTCGAGGCCCGCGCCAAGAGCCGGGCCGGTCACGCCCTGCGCGCCCTGCTGGAGCTCGGCGCCAAGCAGGCCCGGGTGCTCCGCGACGGCCAGGAGCTGATGGTCGACATCGGCGAGGTGCAGGTCGGTGACCTGCTGCGGGTGCGGCCGGGTGAGAAGATCCCCACCGACGGCGAGGTGGTCGAGGGCACGAGCTCCGTCGACGAGTCGATGCTCACCGGCGAGTCGATGCCGGTGGACAAGGCACCGGGCGACAGCGTCGCCGGCGCGACGGTCAACGCCGGAGGGGCACTCACCGTGCGGGCCACCGCCGTCGGCGCCGACACCGCGCTCTCCCAGATCGTGCAGCTGGTCACCGACGCGCAGCGGGGCAAAGCCCCCGTCCAGCGCCTCGCCGACCGGATCTCCGCGGTGTTCGTCCCCGTGGTCATCGCCGTGGCGGCCGTGACCTTCCTCGGCTGGTGGCTGCTGGCCGGCGAGCCGCTCACGGGCCTGACCACCGCCGTCGCCGTGCTGATCATCGCCTGCCCCTGCGCGCTGGGGCTCGCCACCCCCATCGCCATCATGGTGGGCACCGGCCGGGGCGCGGAGCTCGGTGTGCTCATCAAGCGGATCGAGACGCTCGAGCAGACCCGACGCATAACCACGGTGGTGTTCGACAAGACCGGCACCCTGACCCACGGCCAGATGACGCTGACCGACATCGCCGCCGCCGACGACGTGGACGAGACCGTGCTGCTGCGCCGTGCCGGTGCCGTGGAGGCCGACAGCGAGCACCCGATCGGGCAGGCCATCGCCGACGCCGCCCGCGAGCGCGCCGGTGCTCTTCCCGGGGTCGACGCCTTCGCGGCCCTCACCGGCCAGGGCGTCCACGCCGAGGTGGAGGACACCACGGTGTGGGTGGGCCGACGGTCGCTGATGACCGATCACGAGCTGGTCCTGCCCGACACCCTCGCCGCCGAGGCGACGGCGCTGGAGGAAGCGGGCCGCACGGCCGTGCTGGTCGGCTGGGACGGCGAGGTGCGGGGGGTGCTGGCCGTGGCGGACGAGTTGAAGTCCGACGCCGCCGGCACCGTGACCCGCCTGAGCGACCTGGGCCTGACCGTGACCATGCTCACCGGCGACAACCAGCGGACCGCGGATGCCATCGCCGCCCAGGTCGGCATCCAGCGGGTGCTGGCCGAGGTCTACCCGGGCGACAAGCAGGGGGAGATCGAGCGGCTCCAGGAGGCCGGCGAGGTGGTCGCGATGGTCGGCGACGGGGTCAACGACGCGCCGGCGCTCGTCCAGGCCGACCTCGGCATCGCCATCGGCACCGGGACCGACGTCGCGATCGAGTCCAGCGACCTCACCCTGCTCCGGGGTGACCTTCCGGGCGTGCCCCTGGCGATCGAGCTGTCGCGGCGCACCTACCGTACGATCCTGCAGAACCTCGGCTGGGCCTTCGGCTACAACGTCGCCGCGATCCCGCTCGCCGCTGCGGGCCTCCTGAACCCCATGATCGCCGGCGCCGCGATGGCGTTCTCCTCCATCAGCGTGGTGCTCAACGCACTGCGGCTCAAGCGCTTCGGCCGGGAGCTGACCCCCGCCGCCTGAGCAGGAGCCGTCCGTGTCACGCCCCACCACCGTCGCCCTCGCCCTGGGCGGGGGCGGCGCCCGCGGCTACGCCCACATCGGGGTGCTGGAGGTGCTCGAGGAGCGCGGCTTCGAGGTCATCAGCATCGCCGGCACCTCGATGGGGGCGCTGGTGGGTGGGCTGCACGCCGCCGACGTGCTGCCCGACTACGCACGGTGGGCGCGGAAGCTGACCCAGCGGGACGTGCTGCGCCTCCTCGATCCCACCCTCCGTGCACCCGGTGCGATCCGCGCGGAGAAGGTGTTCGCGGTGGTGACCGAACTCCTCGGTGACCGCACCATCGAGGACCTGCGCCTCCCCTACACCGCCGTCGCCACGGACCTGCTGGCCGGGCGCGAGGTGTGGTTCCAGCGCGGGCCCCTCGCCCCGGCGATCCGGGCCTCGATCGCGCTGCCGAGCTTCATCACCCCGGTGATGCTCCAGGGACGTCTCCTTGCCGACGGGGGGCTGCTCAACCCCATCCCGGTGGCTGCCACCGCGGCGGCGGCCGCGGATGTGACGCTGGCGGTGTCGCTGTCGGAGGAGCACCTGACCGGTACCGGCACGGCCCCGACGACCATGGCCGCGGCTTCCGACGCACAGCTCCCCGACCGCACCCCGAGCGGCGGGAGCCCAGCCAGCGCGGCGAACGAGCTGCGTCGGGAGTCGACGGCGATCCGCGACCACGACCTCGTTCGGGCGGTCACCGGGTGGTTCAACGGGGCCCGCGAACCGACGGAACTCGGGCCCGCGGATGCGGCGGATCTCGCGACGGCCAGCGCGTCCGGACCGACGCCCGCCTCGGGCGAGGCCGACGACCGCGTGGAGCACCCAGACGACGAGGTGCGGTCCGATGTCACGACGCACGATTGGTTCGCGCCGACGCCTCCAGGGCTGCGCACCCTGGAGGTGATGCAGCTGTCGGTCGAGGCACTCCAGGCCTCGGTGACACGCTTCCGGCTGGCCGCCTATCCACCGGATGTTCTGGTGTCGGTGCCCCGTGATGCCTGCCGCACGCTGGAGTTCCACCGGGCCGGTGAGCTGATCGAGATCGGTCGACAGCGGGCCGCGGCGGCCCTCGAGGGAGTCCCGGCCCGACAGCCCTCCTGAGGCCGCCGCAGCACGCCGATCGGTGAGCATGGGACCAAAGGCCCTGGCTGGTCCCACCCATCGGCGGTGGCAGCAGTGCCGCCGAATCCCGACGGTTCCCTCCGTCCACGTTGGGTCCGCCCTCGCGGCGGACAGCAGCCAGAGGTGGAGGGAGCCAACGTGCCAGGACAGGTCAGCGTGTTCCAACCCGTGGTCGGGGAGACGGCAGCGCTACGGACAGCGTTCGAGGCCGAGCCGCTGTGGCTGCCCGATGCCCAGCCGTCATCCGATGAAGACTGGCTCGTCGCCATCTCCTGGGCGCGTTTCCGGCGCCGCGTGGTGACGCGGGTGGGTCGGCCGTGGGCCGCCGCCGACGCGGTGTGGCGTTCGCTGTCCTGGGACCCGACGACGGCGAGCACCGACCGCGCCGCCCGACCACTGGATCGCCTGCTGCCCGCCTTCGACGGGGAGATCGGGCTGCACCTGCGACCGGAGGCGGCGTCGCTGATGATCGACGGTCGCTACCAGCCACCCGGTGGGGAAGTGGGCACCACGATCGACGAGCTCGCCTTCCACCGTGTCGCGCGGAGCACGCTGCAGTCCCTGCTCGGCGTGGTCGCTGAGCAGTTCGCTCCCGTGGGCCAGGAGACACCGCGCAGCGCCTGAACGCGGCGGTGGATCGTCGCGTCACCCATCCGCAGCAGGACCGGCGGCATAGCGGAGCACCTCCACCTCCTCGCGCACCACCAACCCCCCGCCGACGAGCTGATTCAGTTCGGGGAGGAAGGCGTCGACGCGTTCCGGCGTGTCGACCAGCACGATCACCATGGGCAGGTCCTCGGAGAGCGTGAGCAACCGCGCGGTGTGCACGACCTGGCTCGCACCGAAGCCCTCCAAGCCGCGCAGCACCGTCGCTCCCGCCAGCCCGGCGTCACGCGCACGGCGGACCACCTCGGTGTAGAGCGGTCGCCGCCCCACACGGTCACTCTCACCGACGTAGACCGTCAACCGGACGGCCGCCGTGGTCATCCGCGTCGTCACCCCGGCGGGGGCGGTGAGGTGCAGCACCGGCACCTGGACCAGTGACCGGATGTGCTCCAGCAGACCCCGAGGTAGCCAGTTCGACAGGCCACCCGGCATCGTGACCACCAGGACCTCGTCGTAGGTCTCAGCCTCGAGTGCCGCGCCGACCTCGTCGAGCGCGTCGCCGTCCACGACCTCGCCGGTGACCTCGGCGCCGACCTCGACCAGACGGGCCAGCTCATCGGCCAACCGCTGCTCGGCCGGGTCGTCGACGCGCTCCCGCCCGTCGGCGTCCGGGGGCCGCTCCGCCGGCACCAGGATGTGGCACCTGCTGCGACCGGCGTGGACACGGCGGCGTACCTCGTCGTGCAACAGCACGCTGCCGAGCGCTCGGTTGGCGACGATCAGGTAGCGACCCACGACCCACCTCCCGACATCGTCAGCGTAGGTGCGTGGCCCGACCCGCCGCCTACCCTCGCGCCCATGCCCGCCCGAACGCCTCCGCTGCGCAACCTCGGCTACGTCGCCGCCGGAGGGGCCGTCGGTGCGGTGGCACGTGTGGCGCTCGCGGTCGGCTTTCCCCCGCAGCCCGGTGGCGTGCCCTGGGTCACCTTCCTGGAGAACGTGACCGGCGCCTTCCTGCTCGCGTGGCTGCTGACCCTGCTGACCGAGCGGTTGGCCTTCGATCCGACCGTGCGTCTCCTGCTGTGCACGGGCGCGCTCGGCGCCTTCACGACCTACAGCACGCTTGCGGTGGAGGTGGACGGTCTGCTGCGCACCGGGGAGGGACCGCTGGCCGGACTGTACGCCGTCGCCTCCGTGGTGCTCGGCCTGTTCGCGGCGCTGCTCGGGATCCGACTGGCGCGGTGGCGCCCTCGGGCGTCGGGTGGACGCGACATCGGTGGGCCGGACGCGGGATCAGCCGCGTGATCTGGCTGGCGGTCGCGGTGGCCGGTGCGCTGGGAGCGACGACCCGCTACCTGGTCGATCACCTGGTCAGTTCCCGACTGCCCGGGGTCCTGCCCTGGGGGACGTTGCTGATCAACGTCAGCGGCTCGCTGCTGGCCGGGCTGATCGTCTCCCTGGCTGCAGCCCAGGCGATCAGCCCGACCGTGGCACAGGTGCTCGCCGGCGGCTTCCTCGGGGCCTACACGACCTTCTCGACCGCGATGTACGAGAGCGTCCGCCTACTGGAGGACGGCGCACGGGCGGAGGCTGCCGCCAACCTCGCCCTGCCGCTGGTGAGCTCCGTCACCGCGGCGAGCCTCGGGTGGCAGCTGGGGGTGGTGCTCACCCAAGGTTGAGCGTGCCTAGGCTCGGGTCCCTCCGGGTAGGACGTGCGTGAGGGAGAGGACGCACGCTGCTCGGCCACACCTTCACTTGAGACACGGAGCCGTCCATGAGCACCTTCGATCCGGACCCGCCCGCACCCGCCGTCGGCGGCAACCCCGCGGACCAGCTGATCACCATCAAGCGCTTCCTGGCGGACCGGCAACCGGAGGGGGCGACGGGCAACCTGACGGGGTTGCTGTACGACATCGCCCTGGCCGGCAAGCTCATCTCCAGCAAGACCCGCCGTGCGGGGCTGACCGACATGCTCGGGCGTTCGGGTGTGACCAACGTGCAGGGAGAGGAGCAGAAGAGCCTGGACGTGTACGCCGACCAGGTCATCGCCGGCCTGCTCGGCAAGAGCGGGAAGGTGTGCGCGCTGGTCTCCGAGGAGCAACCGGAGGTCACCGTCTTCGAGGACGGCGGCCCCTACATCGTCACCTGCGACCCCCTCGACGGTTCCTCGAACATCGACGCCAACGTCAGCATCGGCACGATCTTCGGCGTGTTCCGCCGCCGTGACCCCGCCAACGGGCCGACCACCGAGGACTGGCTACGACCCGGCTCCGACCTCGTGGCGGCCGGCTACCTGCTGTACTCCACCTCGACGATGCTGGTCTACAGCGCCGGTGACGGCGTCCACGCCTTCACGCTGGACCCCGAGGCCGGCGAGTTCCTGCTCACCTGGTCGGACCTCGAGTTCCCCGACGACCCGAGCTACTACAGCTTCAACCTGGCTGCCTCGGCGCACTGGGAGCAGGGGGTGGAGCGGTTCGTGGACTGGGCGAACCGCGACGACACGCCGACGATGTCGCAGCGCTACATCGGCTCGGCGGTGTCCGACTTCCATCGCAACCTCCTCCATGGCGGGATCTTCGCCTACCCCGGCACCGACGACGAGCCGGCGGGCAAGCTCCGCCTGCTCTACGAGGGAGCACCCCTGGCCTACCTGGCCGAGCAGGCCGGCGGGCGTGGCTCCGACAGCCGCGAGTCGCTGCTGGACCTGGTGCCCACCAGCATCCATCAGCGCACACCGGTGTTCGTGGGCGCCCGGGGACTCGTAGAGAAGCTCGAGGAGTTCGTCGCGGGGCCGCACGAGGGCTGATCCGCGGCCGGATCACCGTCCAGCCGAGAGAGTGCTGGACATCGAGGGCGCGGTCGTCGAGAATCCCGCACCGGGAGCGGCGGGTCACCATCGAGCCCCGTGAGCAGCAGCGCTGGTCACGCGGGGGAAGGCAGCGGCGATGCTCGACCAACTGGCACGCAAACTCGGACTGCGGACGGACGCGCCCATCTTCTTCGCCTCGGCGGGGTTCATGGTCCTCTTCCTCGTGGTCCTCATCGCGGTCCCCAGCCTCGTCGAGCAGGTGTTCCTGCTCGGTCGCGAGTGGATCGTCGAGAACCTCGGCTGGTTCTTCATCAGCGGCGTGTCAGCGTGGTTGGTGTTCCTGCTCTGGATCGCCTTCAGCCGGTACGGGACCATCCGGCTCGGCGATCCCGGGGACCGCCCCACCTACAGCAACGTGTCCTGGTTCACCATGCTGTTCGCGGGCGGCATCGGCACCGTGCTCATGTTCTGGGGGGTCGCGGAGCCGATCCTGCACTTCTCCAGCCCGCCGGTCGCCGGTGTGGAGGCGTTCTCCCCGGAGGCCGCGCAGGACGCGATGAGCTTCTCCCTCTACCACCTGGGCCTGCACACCTGGACGATCTTCGCGCTGCCCGGACTGGCCTTCGCCTACGTCATCTACCGGCACAAGCTGCCGATGCGGGTGAGCTCGGTGTTCTACCCGTTCCTCGGCGAGCGGATCAACGGGCCCATCGGCAAGACGATCGACGTGTTCGCGATCCTCGGGACCCTGTTCGGTGTGGCCGTCTCGATCGGGCTCGGGACCTCGCAGATCAACGCCGGGCTGACCGAGCTGTTCGGGTTCGCGGACAACGTGCCGGTCAAGCTCACCATCATCACTGTGCTGACAGCCGTCGCGGTCGCGTCGATCGTCGCGGGGCTGGACAAGGGCATCAAGCGGCTGTCCAACATCAACATCGGGATGGCCGTCGGGCTGATGCTGTTCGTGCTCGTGGCCGGCTCCACGGTGTTCCTGCTCCGGGGGATCATCGAGACCTTCGGTCTCTACATCTCCAACATCGTCCCGCTGTCCTTCTGGAACGACACCCTCGCGCAGTACCAGCGGGACGACGGTTGGGGGTGGCAGGGCGGCTGGACCGTCTTCTACTGGGCCTGGACCGTGACCTGGTCGCCCTTCATCGGGATCTTCGTCGCTCGGATCTCACGCGGACGCACGATCCGCGAGTTCGTCCTCGGTGTGCTGTTCGCGCCGTCGCTGTTCACCCTCGTGTGGTTCGCCATCTTCGGGTGGTCGGCGATGGACATCGACGGGATCAACGGCGGCGGTGGCCCGATCACCGAGGCGGTGGGGCTCGGGCCTGAGTTCGCGATGTTCACCTTCTTCGAGAGCTTCCCGGCCACCACCCTGGTCCAGGGGCTGGCGGTGACCATCGTGGCGATCTTCTTCGCGACCTCCTCCGACTCCGCCTCTCTGGTGGTCGACATCCTCTGCACGGGTGACGAGGACCCGGGCCCGGTCCGCCAGCGCGTGTTCTGGGGGCTGTCCGAGGGTGTGCTCGCCGGCTCGCTGATCGCGCTGGCCGGAGAGACCGGGCTGGTCGCCCTCCAGCAGGTGATCACCGTGATCGGCCTGCCGATCTTCATCCTGGTGTTCGGGATGCTGTTCGCGTTGTTCCGCGGGTTGCAGAGCGAGAAGATCGAGAAGCCGACGGAACCGCCGGCACCGGACCTCGAGGAGCCGCTGTTCGGGTCCAAGGAGAAGCCGGAGGGCTCCGGGCAGGCATGAGCGGTCCGTGCGCGCAGCCGGTGGCGACCAACGCGATCGCGTGCAGCCGACCGACCGCCACACGGTCATCCGACTGCGCGCCCTGCCCACCTTGACGGCCCGCTGCAGCTCGCGTGCAGCCGACAGCGTGGTGAGATCGCACCGGAGGTCTCGTGGACCTGCATCCGCGGATGGTCGAACGGCTCGGGCTGCGACGGTCCCCGCGGCCGGTGCCGGTGGGTTCGGATGCAGGCTTCGACCTGGCCTACGTGCGCACGGAGATCGACGGCCACGGCGACGGCCCCCCGGTGCTGGTCATCCCGGGGGGACCGGGGCTGGCGTCGGTGGTGCCCTACGCACCGACACGGGAGCAGGGCCAGCGGCGCGGGCTGGACGTGGTCATGGTCGAGCATCGCGGGGTGGGGTTCTCGCGCCGGGATGCCACCGGGGCTGATCTCCCGCCGGAGGCACTGACCCTGGAGCTGGTGGTCGCGGACCTGGCGGCGGTGCTGGACACCGAGGGCATCGAGCGGGTGGTGGTGTACGGGTCTTCCTACGGCTCCTACGTGGCACAACTGTTCGGGCTGCGCCACCCGGACCGGGTCGCCGGCATGGTGCTGGACGCACCGATGGTGCGCGCCGGTGAGCACGGACCGCGCCGTGACCACCTGCGGTCGCTGCTGTGGCACGGTGACACACCGGAGACCGCGCGTGCCGCCGCCATGCTGCGGGCCTGCATCGAGGACGGCAGGATCGACGCGGACACGGCCACCGAGGTGGTGCAGCAGTGCTACGAGTTCGCCGGCGTCTGCACGCTCGAACGACTGCTCGAGATGCGGGCCGCGGGCCGCGCCGAACGGCTGTGGGACCACCTGGCCGATCTGGCACGGCAGGAGACCACAAGAACCGTCCCCAACGTGATGGAGTTCGACCTCGTCGACCGGATCGCCTTCCGGGAACTTCGCTACGCACCCGAACCCGACGGGCAGCCACTGGACGTCGACCTGCCGTTCGCCGCCCACGCAGACCGCGCCGAACCCTTCGAGGCGGAACCTGCCGACCTGGTCGCTGCCCTGCCCGGCTTCGCATGGCCGATCGCGGTGGTGCGCGGCGAACGTGATCTCCGCAGCCCTTCCGCGGTCGTCGATCTGATCACCGCGGCCGCGCCCGACACCGTGCGGGTCACGCTGCCCGGTAGCGGCCACAGCATCCTCGACCAGCATCCGCTCGCGGCGCTGCACATCGCACACGCCGTCCAGGTCGGTGGCCACGCACGCCTGCCGGCGTTGGCGGAGCGTCTGGCAGCCCTCCCACGTCCTGCCGGCGCCCGCGCCCACGGCATGATCCTGGCCGCCACGGTGGCGCTGCACCGTGTGCTCCCCCGGACCCGGAGCGCGCCGCCCTGAACCGGAGGCCGAGATCGGACCGGAGGTCCCGACGAGACAGGGAGATGGGCCGGTCCGGGCCGCGCCAACCGGCCCGTAACGTGATCAACGAAGGTCGGTGTTCGGGTTCGCGACCGGTCCGGTGGCGCACCGCGCGCTGACCACGCCCGTCTCCGCCGCCGGGATGTCCGAGGCGGTCGATGCCGGGTCCAGCGCGACCGCGGGCGGTACTGGAGGTCGAGAGCCCATGTCCGGATCGGTGATCGACGCGCGTGCGGGCACAGGTGGGTTCCGCAACCAGCAGCTCGACGCCTCGCGGCTGCCCGATCACGCCGAGGTCGCCTTCGAGCCGGTCGCCCGCGGGTACATGACGTACTCCCTGGTGCTCTGGGGCCTGGTGGTGGGCCTGCCCGTGGTCCTGGTGGCGACGGTCGCCGGTGCCCTGGCGTTCGGCCTGGAGGTCGCGCTGGCCGCTGGTGGGGCGGCGGTGCTGCTGGCAGCAGCGCTGACGGCGTACGGCTACCTCGACGCGCGTGTGTTCGGGTGGGCGGTGCGCGAACACGATCTGGTGACGCGCCAGGGCCTGCTCTGGCGGAAGACGCTCGTGGTGCCGCTGGTGCGTGTACAGCACGTGCAGCTCGCCAGTGGGCCGCTCGAGCGGGTCCTCGGGACGCAGCGGTTGCAGGTCTTCACCGCCGGCAGCGCCGGCGCGGATCTGGTGATCTACGGTCTCGAACCGGCGCAGGCCGAACGGTTGCGCGGCCATCTGCGTGCCCGGATCGACGACGAGATGGAAGAGCTGTCGGGGGCGACGGCCATCCCCGACGGGGACCCCCGTGACTAGCGCCGGATCCACCGCGACGCGGCAGCTGCCTGGAACCGGGGAGGAGTGGCACCGGCTGTCACTGTGGGCAGCGTTGCCCACCGCGCTGGCACTGCTCCGCCCCCGGGTGCTGGCGACCCTGCTACCGGGTCTCCTGGCCACGGTCATCGTGCTGCGGGAGGTGCTGCCCGACGGCCGCTGGGGCTTCGCCGCCACGGTCGGTGGCGCTGCGGTCGCCGGGCTCGGCGGGTGGATCGGCTGGGCCCTGGCGTGGCGGCACCGCTTCCGGTACCGGGTCGATGCAGCGGGCATCTCCCTGCGCTCCGGAGTGCTCCACCGCAACGAGGTCCGCCTGGAGTGGGAGCGCGTGCGCAACGTCGATGTCCGGCAGGCGTTCTACTTCCGTCCCCTGGACCGCGTGACGCTGATCCTGGAGGGCACCGGTGGCAGCGAGGAGGTCATCTCCGTCCCCGCGGTGACCCGTGCCGTCGCGGAGGACGTGCGACGGCGGGCGATCGCGGTGCCGACGGTCGGCACGTCGGCACCGCTGGAGGTCACCACCCCCGAAGCGGCGGTCGCCGACGGTGTCCTGCACCGGCCGAGCCCCGCAGCGCTGCTGACGCACGGCGCGATCAACGGGCGTGCCTTCGCGCTCCTGCTGGCCGGGATCGGTGTGCTCTACAGCGTCCTGAACCCCTTCCTCGAGGAGGCCGAACTGGTCCGTGGCGTCGCCGAGCAGGTGAGCGGCCTGGCTGTCGAGAGCCTCACCGGGTGGCTGCTGCTGGCCGTGCCCGTCCTCCTGCTGCTGTCGGTCGTGCTGGTGGTGATCTCCGCTGTGGCAGCACTCGTGCTGTACTGGAGCTTCACGCTCAGCGTCGACGGTGACCGCTACCTCTTCACCCAGGGTCTGGTGGAGACCCAGGAGCGCAGCCTTCGCGCCACGAAGCTGCAGGCGCTGACCACCGTGGAGACCGCGGTCGGCCGGTTGTTCGGGCGGTGCCACCTGCTCGTCCACAAGGCCACCACGTCCGCCGACAGCGACGGTGAACAGGAGGACGGCAGCCTGCTCGTCCCGGCGCTCTCCACTCGCGAAGGGGCGACGCTGGTCCAGCGGCTGGACCCCGCTGCCGCACCCCGACCACCGCTCCAGCAGGTCGAGCGGGCCTTCCGCCGGTTCTGGCTGCAACGACTCCTGGCGGTTGTGGTGATCCTGGCCGTCGTTGCCGTGGTCGGCGCAGCGGTGTGGCTCGACGCCGACGGGGCCGTACTCATGCTGTTGGGCGTGCTGGCCGCTGCGGTGATCCTGGCAACCGTCGCGCTGATCCACACGGCCTGGAGGAACTGGGGCTGGGCCCTTGACGGCACGGTGCTGTTCATCACCCACGGGGTGTTCGGCCGTCACCACGTGGTGTTCCGTCTGGACCGGGTCCAGCACGTTGCGGTGACCCGGAGCCCCTACCAGCGACGCCACGGGCTCGCCACGCTCCGGCTGGCCCTGCCCGACGGCGATCGGACCATCCCCTTCCTCGACGAGGCGGACGCGGTGGAGTTGGCCAACCGCACCGTGCACCGGGTCGAGACCGACCCCCACCTCGAACTCTGACCCGTCTCTGTGCCAGTCGTGCGGCACGGCGCACGGGTGACGGCGATCCTCCTGCGGGAGGGAAGGAGCGTGAAGATGCAGGACGTACGGTCGTACCCACTGTCGCTGGTGTTCCTGGCGATCTGTCTCGTGGTGTTCGCGGTCGCGCAGCTGACCGATCCGGAGAACGTGCGGTTCCTGGCCCTGGACTCGGAGAGGTTCCCGGAGCGCTGGTGGACGGTGCTGACCACCGGGTTCGTGCACGTGGAGTGGAACCACATCATCGTCAACATGCTGCTCCTGCTGTGGGTCGGCACCTGGGTCGAGCGGTTGATCGGCTCACCACGGTTCGCCATCCTGGTGATCGCCGCGATCCTGGCCGGTGCGTTCAGCATCCTGATCCGCGACACCGCCGGCATCGGTTTCAGCGCAGCGGCTGCGGCGGTGCTGTTCTACTACCACGTCGCCTTCCCCTTCGAGCGCGAGCTACCCCTGAGGATCCCGAACATCGTGCTGCCCGTCGTGCTCTTCGTCGGCTCGCTGGCAGCTGCGGTCTTCGGCTGGTTCGAGGGGGTCGGCCACTGGCCGCACCTGGCGGGAGCGGTCGTCGGACTGCTGTTCCTCGCGATCTTCCGCCGGAACCACCGACCCCTCGAGGACGAGGGACCGCAGGTGGCGGTCTCCACGACGAGCCGGTAGCGCGTTCTCCTCTGGCGCGGTGCGGGAACCCGGCATCCGCTGCCCGCGCCTACCCCCCGCGGACGAGCGCGGTGAGCAGCGCGGGCAGGCGACGCCAGCGCGGATCGGTGGTCATCGCCGTGAACGCGCGGCCGGCGGCAGGACCGAGAGGGTGGGTCGCGGAGATCAACGGACGGTTGGCCACCTGGGCGCCGCCGTACCGCCAGGCCTGTGGAGCGAGGTGGAAGGTGTTGCGGATGACGGTCTTCTCCGGCCGGTCGAACATGAGGCTGTTGTGGACGAAACCACGGCCGCTCTGCACGTCGTAGAGGGGCTGGCCGGGCGCGCCACCCCAGGGGCACTGCGAGAAGACGGCGGCCCACAGGTGCCACTCGTTGACGCCGACAGCACCGTAGCGCAGCCGGTCGATGGCGTCGTCGAGACCGTCACCCAGCTGCTTCTCCGTCTCCGGGTGGATCAAGAGGGTCGCAGCCAGCGTGCCGAACAGCCGGTCGTTGGCGAACGCAACGGCCGCGTCCAGGAACGCCTCGGGTGTCGGCGCGGGGAGGCTCGTCTGTGCCAGCATCGGCCCGAAGGCCTCGGTGGTGAACGCCACCTCGTTCTCCGCGTCGGGATCGACGTCCCGCAGCAGGGTGCGCGGCACGTTCCCGCCGCCGAGTTCGGTCGCCTCCGGATGAGCGTCGACCCACGCGCGTTGCCGCTCAGCCGTCCCCGGGTAGTAGGCGTGCTGCGGTGGGAGCGTCCGCAGGAGGCGTTCGATCTCCTCCAGCAAGGCGGTACCCGGCGCCCAGCCTTCCGGGAGCACGAGGACCTGGGGGGACATGCAGTTGTGGCCGTTGTTGTTGAGCTTCATCCCGACGATCCGGTCGGCCTGGGTGGCGATGTCGGCACGGCTCCACGGCCCGGGAAGGACGATGATCGGGCTCACCCCGCCCAACTCGCTGGTGAAGGGCTTGTCGATCCGTGGCCGCTCGTCGGCCTTGCGCTCTGCGCCCTCCTCACCCGGACCGAACGCGATGGCGTCGTGGGTGGCGATCCCGCCCGTGAGGTGCAACTCGTCGATGCCCGGATGGTCGACCAGGTAGGCACCCACCTCGGCGCCGCCGGACACCAGGCGCACGAACCCATCGGCGATCCACGGCGCCAGGATCTCCTCGAGGACCGGCGACAGGTAGTCGACCACCGGGTTGACCTTCAGGACCACGACCTGGCCTTCGAGGTACAGCTTGTGCAGGAGATCCCACAGCCCCAGGGACACGACGTTGCCCGCGCCGAGCACCAGCGCGACCTTGCCCTCGGGTGCAGCCTCCCGGTACGGCAGGGCCATCGTGTCGGCCAGCGTCGCCTCGGTCACGCCCCGTTCCATCCACACCTCGGCCGACAACGGCCCGGTCAGGGCGCGGTCCAGCGGCCGCTCCGGGTAGACCGTGGCCACGACCCGGCCGTCCGGCCGCGTGGTGACGCGTGGCACCGAGATCGCGTCGCCCCGTTCCAACTGGGCCAACGTCGACTCGATCCCGGCGAGCGCCCGGAGGAAGTACTGCGGTCCGCTGCCCCACTCAGCTCCCGCCCAGTGGGACCCGGCCGGGATCCGCTTCGCGGACAACGACAGCTCGACCCACCGATCCATCACGCGCAGGGTCGCGTCGCGTGCGGCACCGAGGTAGCGCCGTCTTCCCGTCACCGACATGCGTGCCCAGCGATCCGCGTTGTCGGCGAGTTCCGTGACCGCTCGGTCGAGCCCGGCGATCCTCGTCTGGGGAGGTGTTCCCGACGCCATCTTCGCTCCTGATCACCGTCGTCTGGGCGCTCGTCGCGGGCCGCTCCGGCGCCACGGCTGGTGATGCGCTCCCCCCGACTTCGGTCCACGGCCGTGTCTGGGTCTGCCGATCGCATCTGCACGTCGACGGCGGGCGACGCACCGCGCCGGCTGTGCTGCCGCTCCTCGGAAGGCTTGCAGCCCTACGACCATCCCACGGTCACCACGCTGCACAGCTCTCCAGCAGCGCGACGACCACCAGCGGCACCCTCGGCCAGACCACCATCGAAGGACCGGACGGCTGCACTACCCGCCAGGTCTCCCCCACACAGAGCGGCGGCTTCCCGAAGGGCACCGCCTCTTCCTCAAGACGATGCGGCGGAGGGAGGGGGATTCGAACCCCCGAGACCCGTAGGTCTACCCGCTTTCGAGGCTGCTCCAAGGGGTCTCAGCAGGTTCCGCTCGGTGCTGCAAACCCCCTCTGGCCAGGGGTTATGCGGATCCCTGGTGGCGCCCCGTCTCGCCCGATGTCGCGCTGTGTCCGGTCTCTTGTGACCATCCTGTGACCATTCGGGGCGATGAACTCGAGCCCGTCACGTCCGGTTCCGCGCCCGGATCAACCAGGAGGCGGGACCCGATCCGCGGACTACCGTGCGGCACGGGAGTCGAGCGATCAGTGGGATGTCGGCCAGCG
>PXDB01000044.1 GCA_003565155.1 Nitriliruptoraceae bacterium
CGAGGTGACGGGCGTCCGCCGGTGACGTCCTCCGGTGAACCGGGTCAGGGCCGAGAGGCAGCAGCCCTAAGCCGTTCTCGGGCGGGTGCCGATCACGGGCGCCCGTCGCCTGGCTCCGTCGAGGTCACCCGGCTTCCGTCGTGGTGAGCCCGACCGGCATGGTCGGGGCCGCCGGCTCCGGCGTCACCCACCAGCGCTACGGTGCCCCCCGTCGACGCTCCGACCGCCGCGTGAGGGGAGCACAGGTGAGCTACGTCTCGCTGTACCGGCGCTACCGGCCCCGCACCTTCGAGGACATGGTGGGGCAGGACCACGTGACCCGGACCCTGGCGAACGCGCTGGAGGAGGACCGTCTCTCCCACGCCTACCTGTTCACCGGGCCCCGGGGTACGGGCAAGACCTCCACCGCGCGCATCCTCGCCGCCGCCCTCAACTGCGAGCAGGGACCGACCCCCACGCCGTGCGGTGCGTGCGAGCACTGCACCGCGATCACCAACGGCAACGCCGTGGACGTGATCGAGTTGGACATGGCCTCCCACGGCGGTGTGGACGACGCCCGGGAACTCCGCGACCGTGCGCTCTTCGCGCCGGCGAAGGCCCGCCGCAAGGTCTACATCCTCGACGAGGTCCACATGGCCTCCACCGCGGCGTTCAACGCGCTACTGAAGCTGATCGAGGAGCCGCCCGGTCACGTGCTGTTCGCGATGGCGACCACCGACCCGCAGAAGGTGATCCCGACGATCCTGTCCCGGGTGCAGCGCCTCGACCTGCGTCGCGTGCCCGCCGTCGAGGTGGCCGCCCACGTGCGGTCGGTGTGCGACGCCGAGGGCTACACGATCGACGACGGCGCGGTGGAGGCGGTGGTACGCGCCGGTGACGGCTCCGTGCGCGACACCCTGTCGATCCTCGAACAGGTCCTCGCCTACGCCGGCGCGGAGGTCACCGCCGACGCCGTCGCGCAGACGCTCGGCACCAGCCCCACCGAGCGGGTGATGGAGCTGATCGAGCTGCTCGCCGCCCGCGACCTCGCCGGGTGTCTCGGGCTCGTGCAGCGGCTGCTGGACGAAGGCCATGACCTGCGCCGCTTCACCCTCGATCTCGTGCAGCACGTCCGCGATCTGCTCGTGCTGCAGGTCGCGCCCGATGATCCGGATCTGGTCGACGCCACCGACGAGCGCCGTCGACGGTTACTGGCACAGACCCAGCTGCTGCCGGCCGACCGGCTGCTGCGGATGGTCGGTCTGCTGGCGGACACCGTGGTCGAGCAGCGACAGGGATCGCCCCGCCTGCCGTTGGAGCTGGTCCTCGCCCGGTTGGCGGTCCCTGCGGCCGACGGGGACCTCGCTGCGCTGGCCGACCGGGTCGCAGCGCTGGAAGCCGGTGGGATCGTCGCCGCCGGGGCGGCAGCAGCGGCGCAGCAGCCGGCGGACGAGGGTTCCGCAGACACCCCGCCTGCTCCCGAGCCCGACGCAGAGCCGGCAGCCCCCCCGTCGGTGCCGGAGCCCGCAGCTGCACCGGGGGTCGTCGCGACCGGCCACGAGCAGGCCGAGGGGCCCGCAGACGAACCGTCGGACGAACCGGCTTCCGCTCCTGAACACCGGGTGGAACCCGCGAGCGGTGCCGGACCGACGTCCGAGCGCGACGCGGAGGAAGCCCCGCTGGAGGTCGTCACGCGACACTGGCCCGCGGTGCTGGAACTGCTCAAGCAGTCCTCGCGCCGCCACCACGCCATCTTCGAGCCGGCGGTCCCACTCGCGGTGTCACGTGGCATCCTCACCCTGCGCTACACCCCCCGTTACGCCGCGTTCCACGCCAAGCAGGCCCGTGGCGGGGAACTCAGTGGGGCGCTGACGGCGGCGATCGAACGGGCCAGTGGCCTGCGGCTGAGGATCGATGTCGAGGTCGAGGGTGAGCCCTCGGACCGACGACCGATGCCGCCGTCGGTCACTCCCGATGACGCCCGCACCCCGGTGCTCGACGAGCCTGCGCCCGTTGCGGCCACCTCCCCGCCGCAGACGCCGCCGGAGGACGAGGGGCTGGAGGTGCGCGAAGCTGAGCAGCACCGCCAGCAGCCGACCGAGGACGTGGACAGCCTGCTCCAGCGTGAGCTCGGTGCGGAGCTGCTGGACGAGCGGCCCGCCGACGGCGAGGCGCCCTGAGGGGCCTGCGGTAGACCCCTCGATACGCTGCCGCGTGACGGCCGGACGGAGCGAGCCAGCGAGCCCCGGACCACGACGTCAGAACGGCTGCCGTCGGCAGCCCCGAGGAGCTGAAGGGGTGGCCCACAGGTGTACGAGGGTGCGGTACAGGACCTCATCGAGGAGCTCGGCCGCCTGCCCGGGGTCGGCCCCAAGAGCGCCCAGCGCATCGCGTTCCACCTCCTCGAGGTCGAGCGTGCGGACGCGCAGCGCCTGGCGGATGCCATCACCCGTGTGAAGGCGACCATCCGGTTCTGCGCGCGGTGCTGGAACGTCAGCGAGGCCGAGGAGTGCCGGATCTGCCAGGACCCCCGACGGGACCCGGCGGTCCTCTGCGTGGTCGAGGAACCCCGGGACGTGCTCGCCATCGAGCGCACCCGCGAGTACCGGGGGCGCTACCACGTGCTCGGTGGCGCGATCTCCCCGATCGACGGCATCGGACCGGAGGAACTGCACGTCAAGGAGCTGCTGGCGAGGATCGGGGTGGAACCGGTGGAGGAGCTCATCCTCGCCACGAACCCCAACGTGGAGGGTGAGGCGACCGCCTCCTACCTCTCCCGCCTGTTGTCACCGCACGAGGTCCGGGTGACCCGCCTGGCCAGCGGGCTGCCCGTCGGAGGGGATCTGGACTACGCCGACGAGGTGACCCTCGGGCGGGCCTTCGTGGGGCGTCGCGAACTCGGGGCCTGACCGCGCGTCGCCGCCGCACCCTCAGAGGACGTTGGAGCCCAGCGCGATCGCCGTCGCGGTCAGCACGGCCGCCAACAGGCTGAAGACCAGGAGCTTGGTCTGGCTGTCGACACGATCGGCGACGTGCGCGGTGATGCGGTCACCGAGCGCGTCGAAGCGCAGCTCCATCACCTCGGCGAGGTGGTCGATGCGGTCGTTGGTCCTCGCCACGTCCCCGCGCAGCTCACGGAGCTCACCCTCCACCGCGTTGACGCGCCTACCGAGCCCGCCGACCTCAGTGCGGAGCCCGTCGACCTCAGTGCGGAGCCCGCCGACCTCAGTGCGGAGTCCGCCGACCTCGGTGCGCAGCCCGTTGACGTCGGCGCGCAGCGCCAGCAGGTCCTCCTGTCGCGCCAGCGAGTCCCAGGGCACGGGGGGCAGGTGCTCCATCAGCGTCGCCGCCTGGTCAGGGCCGAGCAGCTCCTCGAGCCGGGCTGCCAGCTCGTGCCGCTCGCGTTCCGATGCGCTCATCGTGCCACCTCGTCGTCCGACTGGCCAGCGTCGCCCCCGACAGCGGAGTGTGGCAAGGGGTGGACCCGTCGCGGGTTCGGGTGATGGCAGGCCTGTGGACAGGCCCATGGGTCGTAGCTGCGGGCCCGTCGCCACCTCGGGTGCGCACCCTCATCGGCGCCACCTGACGCAGGTCTGGTCCGAGGCGCTCTACCCTCGTCCGCCGGTGGGAGAGCGGCCACCTCGACGTCCCCGCTCGCGGACGCAGGACCGGAGCCAGCGTGGCCATCGTGGTGCAGAAGTACGGCGGCACCTCCGTCGGGGACGTGGACCGGATGAAGCGGGTCGCGGACCGGATCTCCCGGACCCACCGGGACGGCAACCAGGTCGTGGTCGTGGTCTCCGCCATGGGGAAGACCACGGACGATCTGGTGACCATGGCGGCGCGGATCAGCGAGCGGCCACCGGAGCGCGAGCTGGACATCCTGCTCACCTCCGGTGAGCGGATCTCCATGTCCCTGCTCGCGATGGCCCTGCACGGCCGCGGCGTACCGGCGAAGTCCTTCACCGGCTCGCAGGCCGGCATCATCACCGACGCCGTCCACGGCAAGGCCCGGATCGTCGACATCACGCCCGGTCGCGTCCAGCAGGCCCTCGACGGCGGCAACGTGGTGATCGTCGCCGGGTTCCAGGGCGTCAGCCAGGACACCAAGGACATCACCACCCTCGGCCGCGGCGGGTCCGATACCACGGCCGTGGCGCTGGCTGCCTCCCTCGGTGCGGACGTCTGCGAGATCTACACCGACGTCGACGGGGTGTTCACCGCTGATCCCCGCATCGTGCTCGGTGCCCACAAGCTCGACCGGATCTCCTACGAGGAGATGCTCGAGATGGCGGCGCAGGGGGCCGGGGTGCTGCAGGTCCGCAGCGTCGAGTTCGGTCGGAACCACGACGTCCGCATCCACGTGCGGTCGTCGTTCAGCTACGCAGCCGGCACCTGGGTCGGCCCCAAGGAGGACATGGTGGAGGACGCGATCATCTCGGGTGTGGCCCACGACACCTCGGAGGCCAAGCTCACGATCCAGCAGGTCCCCGACCGGCCCGGCGTCGCGGCACGGCTGTTCTCCTCCCTCGCCGAGGAGAACATCAACATCGACATGATCGTGCAGAACGTCTCCGCTGACGGTCGCACCGACATCTCGTTCACCCTGCCGCGGGGCGACACGCTGCAGGCCCGTGGGGTGCTCGAGCCGCTGGCGGACGAGGTCGGTGCCGCCGGGGTCAAGGTCGACGAGGACATCGCCAAGGTGTCCCTGGTCGGCGCCGGGATGAAGACCCACCCCGGTGTGGCCGCCAAGATGTTCGGTGCGCTGTCGGCCGCCGGTGTCAACATCGAGATGATCTCCACCTCGACGATCCGGGTGTCGGTGGTGGTCGCACGCAACGACGTGGAGACCGCGGTCCAGGCCGTGCACGCGGTGTTCGGGCTCGGCGACGACGGCCTGCCCGCGGAGGAGGCCTGACCATGGGTGCCAGGATCGCGATCGTCGGCGCTACCGGTGCGGTCGGTGAGGAGATGCGCCGCCAACTCACGCGGCGCGACTTCCCCCTCGACACAGAGCCGGTGTTCCTTGCCTCGGAGCGCTCGGCTGGGAAGCGCCTGCCCTTCGCTGACGGCGAGGTTGAGGTCCGCGCCATCACGCCGGAGGCCTTCGACGGCGTCGACATCGCCCTGTTCTCCGCCGGTGGCGACCGGTCACGTCAGTGGGCCCCCGTCGCGGCGGAGCGGGGAGCGGTGGTGATCGACAACTCCTCCGCCTTCCGGCAGGACGAGGACGTGCCGCTGGTGGTCTCCGAGGTGAACCCGGAGGCGATCACCCGTCGTCCCCGGGGCATCGTGGCCAACCCCAACTGCACCACCATGGTCCTCATGGTCGCCGCCAAGCCGCTGCACGACGCCTTCGGTCTGACCGAGATGGTGGCGACCAGCTACCAGGCAGCCGGCGGAGCGGGGCGCACCGGCATCGAGGAACTGCTCGCCCAGAGCCGTGCGATGCTGGAGCGGGCGGACGAACTGGTGACCGACGGGGCCGCCGTGGAGGCCGGGGTCGATCCGGAGGCCTTCTCCAAGGCCCTCGCCTTCAACGTGCTCGCCCACTGTGGATCGTTCACCGACGCGCGCTACACCGACGAGGAGTGGAAGCTGGTCCGGGAGTCGCGCAAGATCCTCGACCTGCCGGCCCTGCGCGTCTCCCCCACCTGCGTGCGGGTGCCCGTCGTGGTCGGCCACGCCATCGCCGCACGCATGTCCTTCACCGAGCCGGTGGACCGCGACGCCGCCATGGCGACCCTGGCCGGGGCGCCGGGCCTGGTCGTCGAGGACGGGACCGGTCAGGAGGGTGAGGCGCTCGCCTACCCGACGCCGTTGGCCTCGGCCGGGACCGACGATGTGCTGGTGGGTCGGGTCCGGGAGGATCTCGCCGACCCGCACAGCCTGAACCTGTGGGTGGTCGGTGACAACCTGCTCAAGGGTGCGGCACTCAACACCGTGCAGCTCGCCGAACTCGTCGCTGCGGAGCGCTGACCACGACGCCGCCACATCCCGAGCCGCCGACGGCGGTCGTCACGCGGGCGCTGACGTCGGCATGCTCGGCGCAGCCGTCGCGCCCGGCCGATGGCTGCGCCGAGCGCCCGCTCAGGGCCGCGTGGGGTCACGCACACCGCAGACGCAGGGTGCCGCCTGGCACTTGGGGCAGCCGTCGCCGTAGCGGCGTGCCACCTCGCCGTCGAGGTCGACGTCGCACAGCTCCGCCAGGCTCACGAGCCACGCGAGCACGTCGGTGAACTCCACGACGCGTTCCGGGTGCCCCTCGCGCCGGATGGCGCGGGACAGCTCCCCGACCTCCTCGACGAACCAGCCGAAGGTCGCGTCGACGCCGCGCTCACGGTCCTGTGCGCCGTAGGTGCGGGCGATGACGGACTGGAGCTCGTGGATCTCCACCTCGGTGCTCCCTGTCCGCGCCGCCTGCCGCTGCAGCCCGCATGGGTGACGCGCGGCCGAAGCGGCCGCGCGTCACCTGCACATGGCTGGTCGGGATGGCCGGATTCGAACCGGCGACCTCCTCGTCCCGAACGAGGCGCGCTAACCAAGCTGCGCTACATCCCGGTGGCCGTGCGCCCGTCAGGGCGGGCGGAAGCGTACACACCGTCCCCTCCGGCTGCGAACCGCGCCGGGCGGTCAGGCCGGGGCGCTCAGGGCGTCACCTCGATGAGGGTGGCTTCCGGGCGGCAGGCGAAGCGGAAGGGTGCGTAGGGGCTGTGGCCGAGGCCCGCCGACACGTGGAGCGGGTGGTCCCGGTAGGTGGACAGCCCCCGTGCCTGGTCCAGGGGCAGGTCGCAGTTGGCGACCAGCGCGCCGACACCGGGCAGGCGCACCTGCCCGCCGTGGGTGTGGCCGGCCAGCAGCAGGGCGTAGCCGGCGTCCACCAGCACGTCCAGGGCGCCGAGGTAGGGGGCGTGGACCAGACCGAGGCGCAGGTCGGCCGCAGCACCGGCCGGCGGGGTCACCACCGCGGGTGACGGCAGGTCGGTGGGATCGAGGTGCGGGTCGTCGAACCCTCCCGCGAGCACGCTGCCGCCTGCGGTCTCCACCCGGGCGACCTCACCGCGAAGGGTGTGGTAGCCGTGGACCGAGAGCCGTTCGATCAGCCGATCGGTGTCGAGGGGCACGCCCGGCGTCCGCCGCTCCGGCTGGGTCAGGTAGACCCAGGGCGCCTTGAGGACGGGGCCGAACAGGTCGTTGCTGCCGAGGACCGCGAGGCCCGGACGGCCCCGGGAGGTCAACGGCGCCAGGGCCGCGGCGGCGAGATCCTCCGCGTGAGGACCACCGAGCAGGTCGCCGGTGGCCACCACGAGGTCGTGATCGAGTTCCGCGAGGTGGTGCAGGAACGCCACCCGGTGATCCTGCCCGGGGATCAGGTGCAGATCGGTGACGTGCAGGATGCGCAACGGGCCCCCGGCACGGGTGAGGGCACCCTCGATGCGCAACCGGGACAGCCGGTACCACCGACGCTCGATCACGGTGCCGTAGGCAACGCACGCCGCACCGAGCAGCGCGGCGCTCGCAGCGGCGCGTCGCAGGGTCACCCATCATCCTCGTCGTCGGCGTCCTCATCCTCGGTGTCGGCGTCGTCGGCGTCGTCGGCGTCCTCGGGGTCGTCCGGGTCCTCGTCTTCGGGCTCCTCCGGCTCCTCGGGCTCCGGTGGCGTGATGCCGATCAGCAACACGATGCGGTGGTCGTCGTCGTTGGGATCCAGCGGGGTACCGACGCCGGGTTCGACGCCGACGACGGTGCCGACGGCGTCCTCATCCTCGACGGGAACCTCCCGGGAGAACAGGTTGCGGTAGCCGACCTCCCCGAGGACCGCAGCGGCTTCGCCCATGCTGAGTCCGAGGACATCGGGCACCTGCGGCGGCTCTCCCGTGCCATCGGAGATCTCCAGTGTGATCACCGAACCGAGCGGCTGCCGTGTGCCCGCCTCCGGCTGCTGACCGACGAACGTTCCCGCCGGGCGGAAGTCGGCAACCGTCGTGGAGGCGTACCGGAAGCCTGCTGTCAGGGCGATGTCCTCGGCCTCCTCCTCGCTGGAAGCCTGCAGGAGGTCCGGTACCGGGGCCGTGGGCAGCGGGCCGGGGTCGGGGAAGTCCTCAGGCTCGTAGCGTTCGACCACGCTGGACATGTAGTCGGTCCACATCGGTGCGGGGATGGTGCCGCCGAAGACCTGGCTGTACTGCTGCCCGGCGATGGTCACGTCGCGCAGCAGCTGGGCGTCGCTGGTGGGGCGGCGGCACTCCCGGGGGTTGGACTCGCGGATGTCGGCCTCGCGGCACGCCTCACGCGCCTGTTCCTCGGTGTCGAACACCCGGTCCTGGTTGGCGTAGCCGATCCACGCGGCGGTCGAGAGCTGGCGGATGAAGCCCACGAACCACGCGTCGCGGTTGTCGTTGGTGGAGCCCGTCTTCCCCCGCGTCGGCCACTCACCGAGGTTGGCGCCCGGTGCGGTGCCACCCTCCTGGACCGGGCCGGCCAGGAGGTCGACGGCACGGTCGGCGATGTCGGTCTCCAGGACGCGTTCGCACTCCCCGTTGTGCTCCCAGATCAGGCGACCGTCCGGGCCTTCGATCCGCTCGATCGGGTAGGGAGCGCAGTACTCGCCGCGGTTAGCCAGGGTGGCGTAGCCCGAGGCCATGGACAGCGGGGAGATGTCCGTGGCGCCGAGGGAGAGCGGGCAGACGATGTCTGCCTCATCGCCGACGGGGTAGCCGCTCATGCGGAAGAAGGTGTCGGCGACCCGTTGCGGCCCGATGTCGCCGATCAGCAGCGCGTGGTAGACGTTGCTGGAACGTGCCATCGCGCCGTACATGTCGAGGATGTCGTCACCGCCGGTGTTGCGTGGCTCCCACAGGCCACTGCTGGTCCGGCCGTCCGGGCAGCCATCGATCGGCTGGGGTCCGCGGGCGTCCAGGGTGGTGCCGGCGGAGATGCCGTCCTCGAGGGCAGCGGTGGCCACGAAGGGCTTGAAGGCCGACCCGGGCTGCCGTCCACCGGAGCCCATGCCGGGCACCGCAGAGTTGACCTTGGTGCGATCGCACAGCAGTTCACCGCTGTCCAACTCGCCGGCCCACCGGCCGTCCTCGATACAGCTGCCGAACTCCTGGGGGCCGAGCGCGAGCGTGCGGATCGCCCCGCTGCCCGGCTCCACCGAGACGATCGAGCCCCAGGGCGCGCGGGCGATGTCCTCGGGGCCGGCATCCTCGACCAGCAGGGCACGACGCAGCGCGTCCTCGGCCTCCGCCTGCATCTCGAGATCGAGGGTCGTGTGGATGCGCAGCCCGGACTGGAAGACGGTGCGGCGCCGCTCCTCCCGCGTCGGCCCCATCGCGTCCAACGCCTCCATCTGCGTGCCGAGCGCCCGGGCCGTCTCCTCACGCACCAGCAGCTGGGCGACCCAGTCGCTCCAGTACGGGTTGGAGGGGGCCGGCGGCTCGGAGATGTCCACCTCGAGAGGTTGATCGATCGCGGCCTGGGCCTGTGCCGGGGTCACGAAGCCGTGCTGGGACATCTGGCGCAGGACGATGTTGCGACGTGCCTCGGCGTTCTCCGGCGAGTTGATCGGGTTGTTGGCCTCTGGCGCTCGGAGCAGGCCGGCGAGCATCGCCGCCTCACCGAGGGTGAGGTCGGCGATGTCCTTGGAGAAGTACCGATCGGCGGCGGTGCCGAGCCCGTACACACCGACACCGAAGTAGCTGCGGTTGAGGTAGCGCTCGAGGATCTCCTCCTTGGAGAACTCCTCCTCGAGCTGGATCGCGTAGATGGCCTCCTCGAGCTTCCTGGCCAGGGTCTGCTCGGGGCTGAGGAAGGTCATCTTCACGTACTGCTGGGTGATGGTCGAGGCGCCGGACTCGATGCCGCCGGCGCGGAAGTTCGTCATCGCCGCGCGGACGATCGCCAGGTGGTTGACCCCCTCGTGTTCGAAGAACGCGGCGTCCTCCGTGGCCAACACCGCGTCGATCGCCACCTGCGGGATGTCGTCCAACTCGACCGGAACGCGGTTCTCCTCGAAGGTCAGCTCCGCGAGCTCCGTGCCGTCAGCGGCGTAGACGTAGGAGTTCTGCGGTGGGGTGTCCGCCTCACCGAGCGGCGGCACGTCCAGCACGTCGCTGCGCACCGTCGCCAGCAGCCGGTCGACGGCCATCGCCCCCGGAAGGAACAGCGCGCCGATCAGCACCCCGGTGGCGGCGACGATCAGCACGATGAGGACGACCCGGGCGGTGATCGCCCCGATGTGCCCTGCGACCTTGAGCCCGAGCGGCGCCGAGCTGTGCTGGTTCACCCTGGACCTCTGTGGTTGCGACGACAGTCACCCGCGTACGGTCGGACGTCGCAGCCGGTGCGCCGGTTCCCGACCGTTGTTGTCCGCACGGATGGTCCGAGGGTACCCGGCAGCAGCGCACCGGCTCAGAGGTAGCCGCGCGCACCCGGCCGTGCTCCGGGCGGCTCGGTGTCCGGTGGCTCCACCTGCCGCTGGACGTCGCTGGGCGCCTCCTGGAAGGTGCGCCCGCCGAAGCGGTCGCGGATCTCGTCATCGAGCCGCGCTGCCGTCGTGGCGACGGCGACCACGGCCGTCTGCAGCTCGGGCAGGTCGAGGGTGCCGCCCAGCAGGGTGTGCCGCAGCCACACGGCCGCGTGGCGGGGCTCGTAGCTGAACGCACCGAAGCCGAGGGTGTGGTTGGTGGTCAGCAGGAAGTGCCCCAGTTCCGCGGTGTAGGGGACGTCCAGGTTGGTGACGGAGAAGACCCCCACCTGCGGGCCGACCGGGCTGCCCGCGACGGTGACGAAGACCCGGGCGTCGTCGTGGGTGAAGGTGATGTTGCCGAAGGCGTCCACCTCGTGGCCGCCCAGGGTGGCCCGGAGCAGCCCGCTGACATGCGCACGCAGGTCCTCCGGATCGAGGAACACCCCCGTTCGCCGGGGCGGACGCGGCCCGGTGTGGCCGTGCCCGAGTTCGGACAGGGCGGTCTCGGGCGAGCCGGAGGGGCGTTCGCGGTCATCGCCCCCGCCGTCCTCGCCGTCGTGTGCCGGATCGTCCGTTCCGCTCATCGCGTCCTCCCGGTCGACAGGGTCGCGGCGATCGATGCCAACCCGTCGAGATCATGCACGTCGCCGTCCAGCAGGGGCACCTCCACCAGCGCCGGCACCTCGACCCCGAACAGGCCCGCCGAGACGTCGCGTCGCTGGCGGGCCGCGAGGTTGCGCACGTCGCTGAGCAACTGCAGCGCACCGGACATCGCCAGCTCGTCGCTCGGCTGCTGATCGAGGTCGTTGGGGGCGTCCGGATCCACCCCGGCGGCCTCCTGCAGGCTGCGGACCGCGCGGGTCAACCCGGCGTCAGAGGGGTCACGCGGCACCTCGGGGCTGATGCGGTTGACCACGACCCCAGCAGCGTGCAGCCCCTCCTGCTCCAGGCGTTCGAGGAAGAACCGCGCCTCCCGGAGCGGAGGAGGCTCCGCCGAGGTGACGACGACGAAGCGGGAGCGCGGGTCCCGAAGCAGGACGAGGACCTCCTCGGCGCGTTGCTTGAAGCCGTCGTACATCCCCTCGAAGTCGCGGAAGAAGTCCGCGAGGTCCTGGAGCAGCTCCATCCCCGTCACGCGGCCGGCCACCCGCATGAAGGCGGTGGCCCCGGCGCCCACCACCTTGCCGATGCCGCGGCCCGCGGCGACCCCCGGCTTGAGCAGCAGCTTCAGCAGGCGCCCTTCGAGGAAGGAGGTCATGCGCCGCGGCGCGTCGAGGAAGTCGAGCGCGGAGCGCGTCGGGGGCGTGTCGATCACCAGCAGGTCGAACGCACCCTGTTCGTGCAGTTCGTGGAGGCGCTCCATCGCCATGTACTCCTGGGTCCCTGACAGGGTCGAGGAGAGCTGGCGGTAGATCCGGTTCGCGGTGATGGCCTCGGCTTCCTCGGCGGAGCCGGCATGGCGGTGGATCAGACGGTCGAAGGTGGTCTGCATGTCGAGCATCATCGCCCAGAGCTCGCCGCCGGCAGCGAGGTGGCCGGCGGGGAGCGGGACGCGGGTGGGTTCGTCAGCGAGACCCTCGAGGCCCATCGCCTGCGCCAGCCGCCGCGCCGGGTCGATCGTCAGCACCAGGGCCCGACGCCCCTGCTGGGCGGCTGCCAGCCCCAGCGCCGCCGCCGAGGTGGTCTTGCCGACGCCCCCCGCGCCGGTGGCGACCAGGATGTGGGCGTCGGTGATCGCCGCCGCCAGTGAGCTCGCCCGTGCCGGTGGCCGCTGGCTCACACCCGGCCCCCCGCCACCGCGGCGTAGCCGTCGGCATCGAGCCGCTCCTCTGCCCGGGGGCCGTCCTCGCCCACCTGCAGGGCCAGCACGTCCGCGAGCACCTCGAGCTCGTCCGGCCCGAAGGTACGCCCGGCGAGGAGCGGGAGACCGAGGACGGTGGCTCCCGCCTCCGCGAGCTCCGCCCGCAGGGCCCCCTGATGGCGCTGCCGGGCGATGTGCGCCCCGGCGAGATCGAGGGTCAGCTGCGCCGTACGACCCGACATGCGGGCCCCGTGATCGCTGACCTCGGTACGGAACCGCTCGGCACCGATGGCCTCGAGACGCGCGTGCGCGGCCGCATCGAGGCGTGGCAGGGTGATCTGGTTGGCGAGCACCGGCCCCGTCGCGATACCGGCCGTGGACAGCGCGGCGATGCCCTCGGTGGTCTCCCGGACCGGCATCTCCTCCAAGAGGGTCACGATGACGGCCTGGACGCGTCGGGGATCGGTGAGCATCTCCTTGATCTGGCCGGCCTGTCGACGGATGGGCCCCACCCTGACGATGTCGGTCACGGCCTCCGGTGCCTGCAGGAAGGGCACGATGCGGCCGGTGGGCGGTGCATCGACGACGATGAGGTCGTAGGCCCGCCGGCCGTCGGGCCGGCGGCGCGCCGCGATCTCGTAGAGCTTGCCGACCAGCAGCAGGTCACGCAGGCCCGGCGCTGCGGTGGTGACGAAGTCGAGGGCGTTGGAGCGCTCCATCATCCACTGGACGCGCTTGAGCCCGTAGAACAGCTCCAGATACTCGTAGACCGACTCCGCCGGATCGATCGCCGCACCCCACAGGCCGGGGCGGAACTCCCGCTCCGCGTAGTCCCAGGGCTGGGTCCCGAACACCCGGCTGAAGCCCTGCCGTCCCTCAACCTCCATCAGCAGGGTCCGGCGACCGGACGCGACGCCAGCCAGCGCCAGTGCGGCCGCGGCCGTGGTCTTGCCCACCCCACCCTTGCCGGTCACGATCGACACGTGCGGGCCGAGCAGCGCGTCGTACCCCTCGGTGTCGGGGAGGCTGCTGCGCATCGGGATGGGACCTCCGGCGGGGGTGCGCTTCCCAGGAGCGGCTCGCGATGGTCAGCGCTGCCCGGTCGCTCGTCCGGCTCTGGCTCGGACCCCGCGTCGCTCGGGGGTGTCGTGAAGGAAGGAGGGAGCCTAACGGCGCCAACTGCCGCTGTTCGTCGCCGGGGGTGGCCGTGGGTCGTGGCTGCCCGGGCGGGCCGTCCCCGCGTGCCGGGGAGGGCGCGGCTGCCCCGTGGCCGGCTGGCTACCCTTCGCACCATGACGCGCTCCTCCGCGGCTGTCAGCCGCCTCCTCGCCCTCGCCGCGCTCGTGGCCACGCTGCTCGCGGTCCTGCTGCCCGCCGCCACGGCCTGGGCGGAGGATGATGTGGCAGCCGCCACCTCGGTGGAGATCCTGCCGCTCAGGGGCGGGTTCATCGACCCGCCCGTGTCGGCCCAGATCCGCGACGTGCTCGAGGTGGCGGCCCGGGACAACTCCGACCTGGTGATCCTGCAGTACAGCTCCGGAGGCGGGGTGTCGGTCGACATGGACGACCTGCTGCGCGAGATGGAGGCCTCACCCGTACCGATCGCGACCCTCATCGGGCCGCTGGGTACCTCGGCCGAGGCCGTCGGGGCCGCGGGACTGCTGTGGCTGGCCTCCGACATCCGGGCCATCTCCGCCGACGCGAGCGTCGGCCCCCTCGACCCCGTCGACCTCGCCGACATCGACGGCAGCTACCCGGTCGCGACCCGCACCGCGGCGTTCCTGACCGCCGCGGGTGCGGACCCCGAGCTGTCCGAGGCCCTGTTGGACGACGCGGTCACCGCGGAGGCGCTGAGCGAGGCCGGGGTGGTCACGGTGACCGCCCAGGGCCTGGAGCCGCTGCTGGTCGAACTGGACGGTGTCACCGTCGACGGCACCACGCTCAGCGTCCAACCCGACCAGGTGGAGGTGCGCTTCCACTCCCTCGGGCTCGTCCGACGGCTGCTCCACGCCGCCACGACGGCACCCTTCATCTACCTCCTGCTGGTCGTCGGCCTGGGGATGCTGCTGTTCGAGGTGTTCCAGCCGGGATTCGGGGTCGCAGGCCTCGCGGGGGTCATCACCGCCGCGATCGGCGTCTTCGGTCTGGTGGTGCTGCCCGTGACCTGGTGGGGGGTCGCCCTGGTGGTGCTCGGGCTGCTGCTGTACGCCCTCGATACCGCCATCGCCGGGTTCGGGCCGGTCACGCTGGCCGCCACCGTCGCCTTCGCCGTCGGATCGGCCAACCTCTACGCCGCGGACGCGCTCACCCTGCCCTGGTGGCTGATCGCCGGGACGACGGTGACCGCGCTGGTGTTCTTCGTGTTCGTGATGACCACGGTGCTGCGTGCCCAGGCCGGCCCCGAGGGTGTCAGCGTGGAGGACCTCGTCGGTCGACCGGGCATCGTGCGGTCCGTCCTCAACCCGGAGGGCCACGTCTACATCGACGGCGCGTTGTGGCGCGCCCGTTGGACCGGCGACACCAAACGCGCCAAGGTCGGTACCCCGGTCAAGGTGCACGCGGTGGATGGCGCCGTCGTGCTCGTCGAGCCCTACGAGGCGACCGCCGCAGCGACCGAACGGGATCCCGACAGCGTCGAGGTGGCGTCCGCCGGATCGGCGCAGACGGGTGATGCGGACCGCTGATGCGGACGGCTGACGCGGCGCTGCCGTCCGGTCGTCGACCGTCCCACGTCGTGACGGCGTCCGGCGCGTTCGCCACAGGAAGCATCTGCTTGCAAGCTGCGAGCGATGCGGGTGTGGTGCTGCCGCTGCTCGCCTCGTAGGGTGCGCACCATGCGGTGCGGGCCGGGGAGAAGGTCTGCGCGGCAGGGGGAGGCCAGTGCACGCAGAACACCAGGCGCCGTCCGGCGCGTCCCGACTCGCGCTCGTAGGAGAACTGGTCGAGGTCGGTGAACGGTGGGAGCTCGACGCCCGTTGTCGTGGCGAGGACGGCAGCCTGTTCTTCGGGCCACACGGCTTCGAGTCCAAGCGGGACCGTGCGGCGCGGGAGGAGGCCGCGAAAGCCATCTGTGCCACCTGCCCCGCCCTGGAGGCCTGCCGTGCGCACGCGCTGCGACACGGGGAGCTGTACGGGGTGTGGGGTGGCATGGGTGAGGCGGAGCGCCGTGCACTGCTCGAGCGTGAGGGCAGGGTGGCGCAGGCTGGCTGAGCTGCGCTCGCGCCGCCATGACGTGGGCTTGCGTTGTGCGGCGGTGCTCGGCTACCACCCTCCCCGTGCCGACGACGCGTCGGCGTCCTGTCCCCGACGAACCGAGCCCGAGGAGTCGCCGTGACCCGCTGGGAGTACGCCACCGCACCCCTGATCAGCCACGCCCTGCAGCAGATCCTCAACCAGTGGGGTGAGGACGGCTGGGAGCTGGTGGCCATCGCCGAGAACGTCGCCTACTTCAAGCGACCGAAGTCGTGAGTGCGGACCCCCACGCGCAGCTCGCTGCGCTCGGGCTCAGCCTGCCCGAGGTCCCCGCCCCGGCCGCCGCGTACCAGCCCTCCGCCGCCGCAGCCGGGCTCGTCGCCACCGCAGGGCAGCTCCCGGTGGTCGAGGGTGCCCTGCAGCGCACCGGCCGCCTCGGCGCGGAGCTGGACACGGCCGAGGGGGCTGAGCAGGCCCGTCTGGCGGCCCTCAACCTGCTCGCCGTGGCGGCAGCCGCAGCCGGAGGCCTCGAGCGGGTGCGGGTGGTCAAGGTGACGGTCTTCGTCGCCTCCACCGACACCTTCCATGAGCAACACCTGGTCGCCAACGGCGCCTCCGAGCTGATCGGCATGGTGCTGGGGCCCGCCGGTGTCCACGCCCGCTCCGCCGTCGGCGTCAGCAGCCTGCCACTCGGTGCCCCCGTCGAGGTGGAGGCGATCCTCGAGGTGGTTCCGGGGTGAGCGCACCCGGTGAGCCCGCCGCCGCGCCCCGCCCGGTGGACCCGGTCGACGCCGTGACCGTCATCCTGGTCCGTGACGCGCCGCACGCCGGTGCCGCGACCATCGCCGGTGCTGGCCCGCTCGAGGTGCTGCTGCTCGAGCGTCACGGTGCCAGTGCCTTCGCACCCGGCGCCCTGGTCTTCCCCGGCGGCAAGCTCGATGCCACGGACGCGGCACTGCCCGACGTCCGGGTGCGGTGGACCACGCCGCAGGCCTGGGCGCCGCGCCTGGGGCTACGCGAGCCCACCGAGGCGCGGGCCATGCTGGTGGCGGCCGTCCGTGAGACCTTCGAGGAGGCCGGCGTCCTCCTCGCCCGACACGCCGACGGTGCCAGCCTGGCCGAGCGAGGCGTCCCGGCCGAGGGGTTGGCGGAGCTCCGCCAACGCATGGCCGCACGGGACGGCGCCCACGACTGGGCCGGTTGGCTCGCGGAACACGACCTGGTGCTCGACCTCGATGCCCTCGCCATGTGGTCGTGGTGGGTGACCCCGAAGGGGCTGCACCGCCGTTTCGACACCCGCTTCCTCATCGCTGCCCTGCCGTCCGGCCAGGTCGCCAGCCACGACGCGGTCGAGACCACCGCGATGCGGTGGACGACGCCGTCGGACGCCCTGGCCGCGCACGCGGCAGGTGTCCTCCACGTGATCTACCCCACGCGCTGCACCCTGGCGCAGCTGGCCACGCACGCCACGGCGGCCGACGCGGTCCGTGCCGCGCGGGACGGCAGGGTCGATCTCCGACGGATCGAACCCACCGTGGTGCACATCGACGGCACCCCGATGGTCCAGCACCCGGACGGCGGGGAACCGGCGGCGGTGTGACCCACACCCGTCGCTGCCCATCCATCCACGCCGGGGACGCGAACTTCTCTTGCACGCACGCCAGACGGTGACGACGCGCCGCGCACCCGTCGTGGGAGGCCGCTCTCACGGAGGGTGCGACCTCCGCCGGTGCGTCGTCTCCACCGGCCGCTCCGGCGGCCGACGCCGGGTCCTGGGATGCCCGCACCTTCCAGGGCCCGGCTTCCGTGCGAGTAGCCTGGGGAGCATGATCGACACACGGCTCCTCACCGACCACCTCGAAGCTGTCGCCACGGCCCTCGGCCGGCGGGGGATCGCTCGTGACACCGTCGAGCACCTGCGCGAGCTCGACGACCGCCGGCGGATGCTGATCTCCAGCGTCGACCGGGCGCGCGCGGAGCAGCGAGCGGCCTCTCGGGACATCGGTCGGGCCGCGGCCGAGCAGCGCGCCCAGCTGATCGAGGCCGCACAGTCGCTGAAGGAGGAGGTCGCCCGGCTGGAGTCGGAGCTCGCGGAGGTCCAGGAGGAGCACGCCGCGGCCTTCGCCGAGGTGCCGAACCTGCCCCACGCCGACGCACCCGACGGCGAGGAGGGCGACGGCGTCGTGCTGCGCGCGATCGGCCCGCCGCGGCCGGAGCTCGACGCGCCGCGCGACCACGTGGAGCTGCTCGAGGCCGCGGACGCCATCGACCTCGCCCGGGGGGCCAAGGTCTCCGGTGCGCGCTTCGCCTACCTCAAGGGCGAGGGTGCGCTGCTGGAGTTCGCCCTGGTGCGCTACGCCATCGAGGTGGCGATGCGCCACGGGCACACCCCGGTGATCCCGCCGGTGCTGGTGCGCGAGGAAGCGATGTACGGCACCGGCTTCCTGCCCACCGACGAGCAGCAGCTGTTCGCGACGCGCGACGACGACCTCTACCTCGTCGGGACCTCCGAGGTCCCCCTGGCCGGGCTCCACCTCGACGAGCTGCTGGAGCCGGACCAGCTGCCGGTGCGCTACGTGGGCTACTCGCCCTGCTTCCGCCGCGAGGCCGGTGCCCATGGCAAGGACACCCGCGGGATCCTGCGGGTCCATCAGTTCGAGAAGGTGGAGCTGTTCTCCTTCGTGGCGCCGGGGGCCTCCGACGCCGAACACGAGCGGATCCTGTCCATCCAGGAGGAGCTCTTCGCCGGGCTCGAGATCCACGCCCAGGTGGTGGACATCCCCGTGGGTGACCTCGGTGCCTCCGCGGCCCGCAAGTTCGACCTCGAGGCGTGGCTGCCCGGCCAGCAGGCCTACCGGGAGGTCACCTCCTGCTCGAACACCACGGACTACCAGTCACGCCGGTTGCGGACGAGGATCCGTACCGACGGTGGCGACAACGTCCTGGTGCACACCCTCAACGGCACCGCGGTCGCGGTGCAGCGCGCGATCATCGCCCTGGTCGAACAGCACCAGCGCCCCGACGGCACCGTGACCGTGCCGGCGGCGCTGCAACCGCACCTGGGTCGTGAGGTCCTCTTCGCCCGGTGAGGTGGTGGCGGGCCACCCGCCGCGCGCCCCGTCGGTTCGGGAGGAAGGGCCCTGCCACGCGCGTCGCCGCGCCGTTACGGTGGGTTCCATCGCCTGGCGGGAGGCGGTCATGTCCGTGCGGGAAGTAGACGTCGCGGTCGTGGGGGCGGGCCCCGGTGGGCTCTACGCCGCCACCTACGTCGGGCTCCGCGGGCTGGGTGCGCTCGTGCTGGACATCCTGCCGGCTCCCGGAGGCCAGATCACGGCCCTCTACCCGGAGAAGCGCATCCACGACGTGGCGGGGTTCCGGGCGGTGCGTGGCCGCGAGCTCGTGGAGCGGTGCACGGAGCAGGCCGAGGCGGCGGGCGCCGAACTGCAGCTCAGCACCCGTGCGGAACGCCTCACCCGGACCGCGGACGGCTTCGTCGTCGGTACCGCGGACCGAGGTGAGGTGCGCTGCCGGGCGGTGATCGTGGCGGCGGGGCTCGGAACCTTCACCCCACGTCGGCTGCCCGACGCCGAGCGCTTCGAGGGACGAGGGGTGTGCTACGTCATCCGCGATCCGGAGGCGTTCCGGGACGAGCACCTGGTCATCGTCGGCGGCGGTGACGCCGCCGTGGACTGGGCGCTGGAGCTCGAACACCTCGCCGCGTCGGTGACCCTGGTGCACCGCCGTGATCGGTTCCGGGCCCACGAGGGCCGCGTCGAGGCGCTGCTGTCCTCCTCCGTCGACGTGATGACCGAGGCCGAGGTGGTGCACCTGCACGGCGACGGACAGCTCGCCGGCGCGGAGGTCCTGCACAAGCCGTCCGGGGAGCACCGCGAGGTGGCCGCGACCCGGCTGTACGCCGCCCTGGGTTTCCACGCCGATCTCGGCCCTGTCGCCGAGTGGGGCATCGGGGTCGAGGGCCGGGTCGTGGCGGTCGACCGCTGCATGCGCACCGAGGTAGCGGGGGTGTTCGCCGCCGGCGACATCACCGACTACGCGGGCAAGCTCAAGCTGATCTCCGCCGCGTTCGGTGAGGCCGTCATCGCCGCGAACCACGCGGCCAACCACGTCGACCCGGAGCTGCGGGTGTTCCCCGGGTACGGGTGACGACACCGGGTGTGTGACGCACGACGCTCGGTGACGGGCCGCGCGGCGTCCGGGGCGGTAAGTTGCGGGGTCGCAAGGAGGGTTGGCCGAGCGGACGAAGGCAGCGGTCTTGAAAACCGCCGTGCGGTGTGAGCCGTACCGTGGGTTCGAATCCCACACCCTCCGCCAGGGACGCTGCGGGTCGACGGACCCCGCCACGCGTGCGGTTGCCGCGTGCGTGAACTGTCTGCCCGAGGAGGGAAGAGGGTGGGAGGTGCGCGGTCGGCGGTAGCGCCACCGCCCATCCCGGTGCTGGTTGGTGGCCTCGTGCTGCTCGTGGTCATCCTCGCGCTGTGGGTGGAGGTGGCGCTGGATCTGCTGCTGCTCGTGGTCGCCCTGTGCGTGGCCCTGATGGTCTCGCCGGACCGCCGGGCGACGTGGGGTGTGCAGGCCGCGCTCATCGCGAGCCTGGCCGTAGCGATGGTGCTGGCCGGATGGTCCTGGGTCGTGGTCGTCGCGGTGACCGCCCAGGTCGCGGTCGTCGTCGCCCTCGCGGACGGCATCGCCCAGCGGCTGTCCGCTGTCCGGGCCACGGAGGTCGAGCCCCGTCGGGCGGCCGAGCGCCGCGGCTCGCTCCTCGCAGCTGTTCGGGATCTGCCCCGCGGCGATGTCGACGAGGCGGAAGCCGCGGCGGTGCGCGCCCTCCGGGCGCTCGCCTTCGATGCTGCTGGCGTTGCTCGGGTCGAGGGGGATGAGCTGGTCGCGCGTGCGCTCGACGGTCTCGAACCGCTGGAGGTGCCGCTCCGTCGGGGTGAGGGTGTGGCCTGGAAGGCCATCGCCGAGGACCGGACCCTCACCCTCAGCGACTACGAGCGCACCCCCGACCACCTCGATGCCCGGCGCGGCATCCGTGGTCTGGTCGTCGCACCCATCCGTGTCGCGGGTCGGCCCACGGGGGTGCTGGTCGGTGCGCACGCGAGGCCGGCCAGACCGCAGGACGACGAGGTGGAGGTGGCCGAGGTGATGGCCGCGCACCTCGGCAGCGTGCAGGAGAACCAGGCGAGCCTGGCGCGTCAACGCCTGCTGCTCGAGCAGGCAGCGCACCTCGACCGCATCAGCCAGAGCCTGCTGGGGGCGGTCTCCGAGGAGGTGCGCGACCCACTGACCATCCTGCGGCTGGGTGCGCAACTGCTCAGCGACCATGCCGCCGACCTCGATCGCGCCCGACGTGTCGGCCTGCTGCGCCGGGTCCGTCGCGAGTCGGACGACCTCCGCCTGGTGATGGACACGATCCTCGACTTCTCGCGCTACCACGCACGGCGGGCGGACCCACGGCCAGCGCCGGTGTCCCTGGGACGGTTGCTGTCCGCGTGTGACGTGTCGGTGCAGGACGGGGCGTGTTGGTCGGCGACGGTGGAGGTGGACCTCGAGCTCGTGATCCCCGCACTCAGGCTGCTGCTGGCCTCCGGGCGCCACGAGGACGCACCAGGTCCGCCAGCGCGTATCGACCGCCGGGGCGAGGAGGTCGTGGTGATCCTGCCGCGACGTCTGGTGGGCTCGCCGTCCAGCGTGCTGGTCCAGTTGGTGGAGCAGTTGCTCGGGGCCGCTGGCGCGCGGCTCGAGGTCGACGAACCGGGCGAGGTCGCGCGGCTGTTCCTCCCCGCTGCGCAGGATGCGCTGCCCCGGGAGTACGCGTCGTGAGCATCGACGGCGACACGGTCGGTGTACGGGACGCCTCCGGGTGGGTGGGCTGGACGCTCGCCGACGAGGCGCGGGTGCGCGTGGGGGTCGTCGGGTCGGTGCTGGTCACCATCGGCTTGGCCGTCCTGCTGGCGACCTCTCTGCAGCTCGTTCCCTTCGTGCTGCTCTCCGCGACGGGGCTGGTGTTGACCGCGTGCCTGTTCGTGCGGCCGGTGCCCGCGGCGCTCCGCGAACGCGGGGTGAGCGGGGAGGATCTGTGGGCGGTCCTGGTCGCCATCCTCAGTCCGGCGCTGGTGGGCGGACTCGTGACGCTGGGCGTCGACGCCCCCGTGAAGCCCTTCGCCGGGCACTTCGCGCTGCTGCTGCTCGCCGCCGCCATCCTGCCGCCACCACGGCTGCGGGTGCCCCTGGCGGCCTGGCAGATCGTGGTCTGGCTGACCATCGTGCTGCTCGGGGGGCAGCGTGATCCGGCGGTGCTGCTCCTGCACCTCGGCGGCGCCTTCCTGCTCGGCCTGGTGCTGATGCGCACCGCGGAGGCGTTGTCGGTCAGCTACGACGACGCCCACGCCGTCAGGACCGCGGCCGAGCGACGCGCCGAACTGCTGTCGTCGCTCCTGCGCACCCACGACCTCGATCCCGAGGTGGTGCTGCGCACCGTGGCCGACGGGCTGATGTCGCTGGGTTTCGACGTGGCGGCCATCCGGACCGTCGATCGCGCGCGCGGTGTCGCGCGCATCGTGGAGGGTGTCGCACGCGACGAGCTGGAGGTGGTGGAGGAACTGCCGCTCGACGCACCGGAGCTCGCGCTGGTGGCGCGGACCGGGGCACCGGCCGTCCTCGAGCCGGGGGAGCGCGCGCCGGGGCGGCCCGGGGACCGCACCCTGCACACCGCGGCGTACTTCCCGGTGTTCGAGGACGGGGAGATCGTCGCGGTCGTCACCGCCGGCACGGCGGAGCGGGCACCGGGGGACGAGGCCGTGGACGCCGCCGAGCTGCTCGTCGCACAGGCCGGCGTCGCCCTGCAACGTGCCCGCACCTATCGCCAGGACCGGGCGACGACCGAGCAGCTGCAGCAGCTCGAGCAGCGCACCCAGGACTTCATCTCCACGGTGTCCCACGAGCTGCGCACGCCCCTGACGGTGGTCCAGGGGCTCACCACCACCCTCGAGGAGCGGTGGAGCGATCTCGATGGCCGCCGCCGCGATGACCTGCTGCGTCGCATCGACTCGAACGCGGAGCGGCTGGCGACGATGGTGACCCGCCTGCTGGACACCTCACAGTTCACGCGCGGGGGGCTCAAGCTCACCCCGGCAGAGGTCCGACTGGGGCCGTGGCTGGACGCTGCCCTCGACCGTCTGGGCGAGGTGCTCGCCGACCATCGCGTCGAGGTGGACGTTGCACAGGACGTGGTCATCTCCGTCGACCAGGAGCTCTTCGAGCACGTCACCGACAACCTGCTGGTCAACCTGGCGCGCCACACCCCGCCCGGGACGCCGGCCCGACTCCGGGCGGTGGTGGTCGGCGATCGCGTCGAGGTGGAGCTCGAGGACGATGGTCCCGGCATCGCGGCGCAGGACCTGCCGCACGTGCTGGAGCGCTTCTACCGCGGGGGCGACCGCTCCCACCGCGTCAGCACCCGGGGGCTCGGTCTCGGTCTCGCCCTGGCCGCCGAGGTGGTACGGGCCCACGGGGGCCAGCTCACGGTGGGGGCGAGCGCGTCGGGCGGGGCGCGGTTCCGCTTCGACGTCCCTCTGGCAACGCAGAGGTGATGTCGGTGTCGTCGGTGACCACACCGGCCGCGCTGATCTCCGCGTCGTCGTGCACGTGGGCGCTGCGATCGAGCTGCGCGTTCAGTTCCGCCCCGAGCAGCACCGCCAGCGCGGTCAGCCACAGCCACAGCAGCGCGACGATCGGACCTGCGAGGGGGCCGTAGACGCTGTCGGTGCCCGTGAGGTAGGCCCCGTAGACCCGCAGGCCGGCGCTGCCGAGCAACCAGACGCCGGCTGCGCCGAGCGCGCCGGGCAGGTCCCGCCACCACCGGCCACGGTGGGGCACGGCGACGCGGTACAGCACCGCGATGGCGGCCACGGCCAGCAGGATCACCGTGGGCCAGTAGGCGACCTCCCAGATGCCCACCAGCGGGCCGAGGTCGACCTCGAACCACTCCTCGGCCTGCTCGGCGAAGCCCGGTCCGGCGAGCAGCAGCGGCGCCAGGATCGCACCGACCACCAGGGCGGCGAGGGTGACGCCGAAGCCGACGAGCCGCTGCAGCCAGCCCGGGCGGTACGACTCGCGCCCGTAGACCAGCGCAGCGGTGGTCAGGACGACCTTGACGGCGCGTGAGGCGACCCAGATCGCGGCGATGAAGGCGGTGGACACCACGCCGACGCCGCCGCCCTCGAGCAGGGGGATCAGGAGCTCGTCGTTGATCGTTTCGATGGTGGCGCTGGTCAGCGCCACGCTGGCCACCTCGGTGGTGCGGGCGACGAACTCCTCCTCCCAGTCCTGGCCGGCGAGGTCCGGGACGAAGGCCGGGATGGCGGCGATGATGGCGACCACGAGGGCCGGGAGGGAGAGCACCACGTAGAAGGAGGTCTCCGCGGCGAGGCCCGGGAGCCGGTCGCTGATCGCGCCGTCCACGGTGCGGATGGCGACCTCGACAGGGCGACGCACGGCGCGCGGCGCGCGTTCGATGATGGAGCGGGAGATCGGGTGCACCCGGTCAGCGTAGGGCCATGTGCTGGCGGTGGGTACGGCTGCTACCCTCCCGGCGCCGCGCTACGGCCCCGGTCGTGGCACGGGCGCCAGGAGGCTTCGCCTAGTCTGGTCTATGGCGCGGGATTGCTAATCCCGTTGGGTCTACTCGGCCCTCGAGGGTTCAAATCCCTCAGCCTCCGCTCAGCACGACCGCACCATGTACGACCTGCGCTGGTAGCTCAGTCCGGATAGAGCACCTGACTACGGATCAGGCGGCCGGGGGTTCGAATCCCTCCCAGCGCGCTTCTCGAGAACGGCCCGCTACGTACCTGTAGCAGGCCGTTTTCGCGTTTTCGGCCGATCGCGCCG
>PXDB01000065.1 GCA_003565155.1 Nitriliruptoraceae bacterium
ACCCCGCTCGGCCCGCCGCCTCTCGACGACGGACTGGGGCCTGCTGCCGGGCACTCCGGTGTCTACCCGGTCGGGACTTCCACCCGCGGGCACGACGCAACTTCCAGGACGCAACATGGCCCCAAGGCTAGTAGGACCCCGGGGATGGTCCTGCACGCCGCAGGCGGGATCAGGGACGACGACGTGACCGCGCGGTGTGTCGCTGCAGTCGCTCGGCGACCTCGCCCACGGGATCGCTGGCGCGGTGGGTGTCAACCTCACACACCTCGACATCGACCTCGCTGACCACGTCGTCCATAAGGGTGAGGTAGCGGTCCACCACGTCGCCGAGGCTCGCGTCGTCGCGCTGATGCGCCCAGTGCCCTGCGTGCTTCGTACGCAGACGCTCGACGCAGACCGATACCGGAGCCCGGACGACGAGGAACACGTGCGGCCTCCGCAGACGCGTGAACGCCGCCGGCTCCGCCGGCACGGTCCCCCGAGCGCAGTGGCTGAGCAGCCCATGCCAGGCACCTTCGTCCACCAGCAGCGGCACATCCCCGGGCTCCAGGGCGGCGAGGGCCGCGTCACGCCGCGCGATCGCGCTGAGCGCCGACCGGTCCCGGTGGAGGCCGGCACGGACCGCCGTAACCGCGAAGCGCGGACGACACAGCAGCGCGCGGATCGCGCTTGCGTTCGCGTGGCCGGTAAGCCGGACCACCTCTGCGACCCCCGCCTGTGACAGTCCACGGGCCAGCGTCGCCTTGCCCGAGCCGTTCGGACCTATCACCTCGACCAGCATGCCACCGGCTCCCTAGGACCTCGAGGCGGAGCGCATCCGGCTCAGCACGTCCTGCCACCGTCGTGCCACCGGTCCGATCTCGAACTGCGCGAGGCAGTGCTGCCTCGCGGCCGGCCCCAGCTGGCCGGCCCGCTCCCCCACGTCTCGGACGGCCGTCGCGGTCGCCTGGGGGTCTTCGCGGGGCACGAGCCTGCCGGTCCGTCCGTCGAGGACGATGTCGACGATGCCCTCCACCGGGGTCGCGACCGCGGGGATCCCCATGATGCCCGCTTCGATCAGGACCGCCGGCATGCTGTCCCCCGCACGGCTGGTCAACCCGAGGACGTCAGCCGCGGCGATGGCCTCCGCGCCGGAGCGCACCGGCCCGTGGATGACGACCCGGTGATCCGGAACACGCTGCGCCAACTGCTCCAGGCGCTGCTGCTCAGGACCGGCACCGACGAGCAGTAACTGCCACGCCGCCAGCGGTTCGTGCTGCATCGCCCGGACGAGGATGTCGACCCCCTTCTCGGGAGCGAACGCCCCGAGCGACACCAGCGTGTGACGGTCCGGATCCAGTCCGAAGCGCGCACGTGCGGCCCGTCTCGCCGACGCATCCACCGGTGGGCAACGTTGCGCGGGCACCCCGTTCGGCACGATCGTGATGTCCTGCGGGTCCACGCCGAAGTCGCTCACCAGCACGTCCGCCGCACCCTGCCAGAGCGCGGTCACATGATCCGTGGCGGCGAGGGCCAGGCGGGTGCGCCGACGTCTGGCCGGCGTGTTGACCCAGAACCGCTGCTCGCTGATCTGCCGGTAGACGAAGGGTGTGGGCGAACCCTGCGTGGCCACTGCGCACATCGGCAGGGTCGTGGAGCCGTGCCCGATCACCACCGCACCGCGGTTGATCGCGCGCCGCAGCGACGCCAGGGTGGCCGGGTGTCGCCGGCTCGGCCCCAGCACCTCGAAGTCCAGGGCAGAATCGCCGGAGGCCGGCGACAGCGCCACCGTGCGGACCGACTCGCCGAGACCTTCCAGCGCGAGGTGCAGATCCGCGGCGAACACCTGCCCTCCGCGACGATCGTTGTCGGTGATGACCTGCAGGATGGGAGGCGTCGCCACGTTCGCACCTCGCAGGGTCGGGAACACGCTCGACAGGGACACAGCAGGCACGCGGCCGACCTGCCCGCCCGACACCTGACGGTCGATCGAGCGCAAGGTGAGCCTAGTACCTTCCACCCACCCACCCCGGGCACAGGACCGATCCACCGACGGAGACCCGACTGAGCGAGACGCCGCACCAGCGCACGGAGCCCGCCGGCGACGGTGCCGGGGCGCTGTTCGTCCTGCCGATCGGTCGCGAGCGACAGTCCGGCCCCGTCGCCGCGTGGGCGACCACCTCCGGATGGGCACACGGTGCCGAGCGGCTGCTCGGATCGGCGTGGGTGCTGTCGGACGCCGGCAACTTCCCACCGTCGGAGGCGGCGGCGCTCGTTGCACCCGTGAACGCGCCGCTGGGCGGGAGCCCGCCGAGCTGGAGGAGCCGCGTGCCGGAGCCGCCGATCACCCTGCTGAAGGACCTGCGGAGGGCGCGAGCCGGGCGCCGCGCCGGGCTCGGTCGTGGCGGTGGCCCATGGGACGGACACGACATCCGGTTCGTGTGGCAGCGCCACGTGCTGTTCCGGCGTGACGGGATCGCGCTCAGCCGGGCGTTGGGCGTGCCCATGGTGCTCTCCGTCCATGCCATGCAGGTCGAGGAAGCCGCGTCGTGGGGCGTCGGTCGCCCGGGGTGGTCCCGGTACGCCGAGCGGTGGGGTGAGCTGCCCCAACTGCAGGCAGCGGACCTCCTCGCGTGCGTGTCCGACGCCGTCGCTGCGTCGGTCGCGCAGCGGGGGGTAGCGGAGGAACGGATCCTGGTGACGCCGAACGGTGTCGATCTCGACCACTTCCGACCGCGCCCCGATCGCGATGCGCTGCGGGAGCGACTGGGTCTCACCGATCGTTTCGTCGTGGGTTGGAGCGGCAGCTTCCGCCGTTTCCACGGCCTGGAGCTGGCCCTGTCGGCGATGTCGCAGCTGCAGCGAAGCGACCCGGAGGTCGTCCTGTTGCTCATGGGCGACGGGCAGCAGCGAGCAGCCCTGGAGCAGCACGTCGCCGACCTCGGACTCGACAACGTGCGCTTCACGGGCGCGGTCTCCTATGAGGAGATGCCGCGCCACCTCAGCGCCTGCGATGCCGGCCTGGTGCTGAGCCCGGCGGAGGGCAGCTTCCACTACTCGCCGGTGAAGCTCCGCGAGTACATGGCCTGCGGGTTGCCGGTCGTTGCCCACCGCGTCGGCGAACTCGAGCACACGTTGCAGCACGAGGTGGATGCGCTGCTCATCCCGCCCGGTTCGACGGACGCGTTGGCGCGCGGCGTGGCACGGCTGCGCGCAGAGGACGCGCTGCGGGAACGACTCGCCCGCCGCGGTCAGGCCCTCGCCCGGGAACGCTGGTCCTGGGACCTGCAGGTGCAGCGGGTGCTCACCGCCCTGGGTCGGTGACCCCCCGGGAGCGGCAGCGCCGACGATCGTGGAGCAGCGGCAAGGCACTCACGCGAGGTCAACCGGGCGCGGACGGCGGGCCCGGTTCGCCCGATGTTCGCGGTCGCAGCACGATCCCGACCGGCCCCATCAGCCGGATCGCCCACACGTAGACGGGGAGACGGACGATCCACCGGCGCAGCGACGCCCCGCCGCCCGAGCCGAGGACGCCGGCTCGCTGCGCTGAGCGCAGCGCCGCCGTGGAGCCGACGAGCGGGATCAGGTAGCTCGGCTGGGCTGCGGAGGGCCAGAGCAGGACCACCGCATCCAACCGGGCGCCGGAGGCGACCGCCAGACGTCGCGCGGCACGCCGCGGTCGCAGGAACCACGGCCACCACCCGTGACGCGCGCGCAGTGCCGCGCGCCGACGATCCAACACCAGCAGGACGCCCCCGTGCTCCAGTGCGGTGGCGATCGTCCGGCGCTCCACCTCGAACCAGCGGTCCAAGGACCCATCTGGCGGCGGGACCAGCCTCGCCACGGGGCCGTCTGGCTGCCCGTCCGACCTGCCAGCCAGCAGGAACGCGCTCATGTCCGGTTGCACGCTGACCTCGTCGCTGCCCGCAGATGCCGATGGCTCGAGGGTCCCCACGTCCGCTCCACCGGTGGTGAGCTACTACCGTCCGGCGCTGTGCAGGAGGCTGTCCTGCGAATGTAGCCAGCACGGTGCGTGCTGACCGAACGAGCGGCCACCATGGCCGTAGGAGTGAGGATGACGCGAGTGCGTACGGGTGACCTGCACCGATCGGGCACTGCACCCGTTGCTGCGCCACTGCACCGCATCGAGGCCTGGGTTCGGTCTGAGTGCCCGACCTGGCTCCCCGCCGATGCGCAGAGGCCGCTGCGTGTCAGCGCGCTGTGGGGACACCGGCCCGGCCGCGCCACCCTGCTGGTGTCGCACCGCGGCAGGCGTGCCCCCCGGATCGTGGTCAAGCTCGCCAGCCGTGACATCGATCCCGGACATCTGTTGCGGGAACACCACGCGCTGCGCACCGCCGCGCAGGACCTGCCTCCGGACGTCACGGACACGATGCCGCAGTCGCTCGGGCTGTACGAGGACGACGACATGGTGGCGTTCGCGATGACCGCGGTCGAAGGCCGCCGTTCCACCGTGCCGGCGCTGACCTCGTCGCGGCCGTCCCGACGCGATCGGCACCGTCTCGAACGTCACGTCGCGGAGGTACGCGCATGGTCCGCGCGGCTGCGCGAGGTGTCGCCGTCTCGCGAGATGGTGGCACTCGCCGACAGCCGCATCGGGGACAGCCTGCGGATCCGCCCCGAGCCCGACACCGTGGCACCGGCCGGCCGACATCGGCTGCGGGACATCCTCGAGAGCCGTGATCTTGGGACGTTGCGTTGGGAACCGGTCTGGCAACACGGCGATGTGGCGGTCGGCAACGTCCTGCGCTTCCGCGGCGGCGTCCACCTCGTGGACTGGGAGACCGCTCGGCACGATCACATGCCCTGGCGTGATGATGCGCACCTGCTCCTCAGCTTCGCACGCGACGCGCAACGCAGCCTCGGATCGGATCGCATCGCGACCGCGATGCCGCGCATGCTGGCACCGACGACGTGGGGTGGGCAGCTACTCGCGGGCCTCTACCGCGAGCGGTGGCCGCACCCTGTGCCGCTCGGCACGGCGCTGTTGCTCACGGCACTCGACTGCGCACGTCCGGATGTCCTGGGCCCCGATGTCGCGCGCCATTGGGCTCAGCTGGCCGTCGACCTGACCAGCGACGAGGTGTTGCGGCGATCCTGCCCGTGGCTCGTGCCGTCCTGACCCCAGGTCCGGGGCCTGGTGGCCGGCTGGGGACACCTCGTGATGGTCCGACCGCGCGAACCCAGCGACAACTCCATGTCGCTGTCGGAACGCCGAGGTGTCCTCTCGTCCTCCGTTCGCACGGTGCCCTCCGCCGGTGGCGTCGGCTACGAGGCACGGGACGCTACGGAGCCGGCGGTGCCACTCCTCATCGAGGCTCGCGACGACCGCGCGCCTGCCACAGCCGGATCACCCGTCACTCGCCGCCAGGACGGTCTGGACGAAGGCGCGCAGGTGCCGCTCGTCGACGAAGCGGTCACCCGCGGCGGGTGCCAGCGCGGCCACCATCTGCTGCACGGAGCGCTGGCCGTCGGCGAGGTGCAGGACCTCGCGAGCCAGATCCGCGTGTTGCGGGGTCGGGACCGGCCGGCTGTCTACACGCCGCTCCGCCGAGCGACGCGTCAGGAAGGTGCCGTAGAAGGTGGACTGGTGTGCGGAGCTGACCGCTTCACCATCCCGTGAGAGCACGGTGTCCCAGGTAGTGATGTCGAGCCGCGGCCGGACGTCGAGGTGGACGTCCAACCGGTCGCCGGGCGCCACCTCGGCCGCGAAGGCGGTGGGCAGCAGGTTGCACCAGCGGTCGAAGCGCTCCGGCGCCCACGGATCGTTGGTCAAGGTGACCGATGGGGACATCTGTGCGCGGAAGAAGCCGAGCCAGCCCGCCAGCCGACCCGGGGTGTCGATGGTGACGGACGCGTCCGCGCGGATCGGCCCGTCGTCGGTCGCGTCGATGGCTGCCACCTGCTGCGGCGGCCCAAGCGGCGTGAACCGCTCGCCGGCCTGGACGCGCCACTCGGTGTTGTGGGCGTGGTCGGCTCCCACCGACAGGTCCAGCCCGGTTGCACCACCGTCCTGCCAGCCGGTGACCATCGGCAGGCCCTCAGCATCAGCCACCGGAACGAGGTGGAGCGTGAAGCGCGCAGGGACGAACCGCGCATCGGGGGCGGCCAGGCGGGCCTTCGCGTCGGCGTAGAACCCGAGCACGCCGGCATCGTGGACGAGGCCGCCGATCTGATCCCCGACCACCACGTCGACCGGCTGCTCGAGGACCAGGGTGGTGGACATCTTCCGACGGTGCTCGACGCGATCGGCGTAGCCGTTCGCTGCGGCCAGCCCCTCCGCGAACGCGATGATGTCACCGGCATCGACGGCGATCACCCGGCCGGCGCCGGCCTCGAGCGCGAGGTAGCCGAGCAGGCCGCTGCCGGCACCGAGGTCGAGGACGATGTCGCCCGGTCGCACGACCTCGGCCAGCGCACGGCGGTAGGCGTCCAGCTTCCGCTCGTCGCGGAGGTAGCCGAGGTGTTCGTCCAGCTCACTCTGCGACATCGACGTCGGCTCCTGGTGTGCGCTGCGCGTCCCGCAACAGTCCTGCCGCGGTCATCGACGACAGCAGCGCCTCGAGGTCCGTCTCCAGCCGTTGCGCGGTCACCTCGTAGCGACGCTGGAGGTCGTCCAGGGCGTCGGCCACGGAGAGCGACAGCACGAGATCGACCATCTGCGCGGCGACGGGGTCGAGGCCGAAGTAGCGCTCCCGATCGAGGTGGACGTAGATACGCAGCCCCTGGACGTCGCGACCGAGTACGCCCTCAGCGAGTTGGAACGCAGGTGCCGTCACGACAGGACCTCCTGGCAGGCACGGGTCGCGGGCGCACCCTACTCCTCGGGTCGTCGTGACGGCGCAGCTGCGTCGATCGGCAGCCCGTGGAGCTCCGGAGCGCCCTCCAGGTTCGCTGCGTCGGGGCGCTCCGGGAGGTAGCCGCGGGCCTGCAGGCGGAACAACTGGGCGTAGCGGCCGTCGAGGGCCAGCAGCTGGTCATGGGTGCCGAGTTCGGTGATGCGGCCGCCGTCCATGACGCAGATGCGATCCGCCATGCGCACCGTGGAGAAGCGGTGGGAGATCAGCAGCACGCTGCGCCCCTCCGCCAGCGCCACCAGACGCTCGAACAGGCGCTGCTCCTCGATCGCGTCGAGGGCGGCCGCCGGCTCGTCGAGCAGCAACAGCGGCGCGTCACGGAAGAAGGCGCGGGCGAGCGCGACCCGCTGCCACTGCCCGACCGACAGGTCCCCGCCACCCTCGTAGGCGCGCGAGAGCATCGTCTCGTAGTCGGAGGGCAGACGGGAGAGGGCGTCGTCGATGCCGGCCAGGCTGGCGGCGGCACGCACCGCATCCAGCTCCTCCAAGCGTGGGTGGTCACTGATGCCGACGTTCTCGCGCGCGGTGAGCTCGTAGCGGACGAAATCCTGGAAGACCACGGACAGGGTGCGCCACCAGAGGGTCCGATCGATGTCGGAGATGTCGGTGTCGCCGTAGCGGATACGACCGGCCGTCGGCTGGTACAGGCCGGCGACGAGGTGTGAGAGCGTGGTCTTGCCGGATCCGCTCAGCCCGACCAGGGCGACGATCTCGCCCGGCTCGATGGTCAGGGAGATGTCCGTGAGCACCTCCTGGTCGGTCCCCGGGTAGGTGAAGGAGACCTGCTCGACGTGCAGGGCCGCGGGTGTGAGGGCCGTATCGGCGAGTTCAGCCGGCACCTCGTCCCGCCGGTGGGCCTTGAAGCGCTCGAAGTCGTCGAGGAAGAGCGTGGCCTGGCGGAGCGAGCCGGCGGCGTTCGCGGCTGAGCTGAGCCGCTGGCTGAGCTGTTGGAGGGCCACGATCGCCACCGCGGCGTCACCGAGCGAGATGACCTCACGCAGGGCCGCGTTCGCGACCACCAGCAGCACACCCGTGACCGCCGCGGCGTTGAACGCGGTTGCGAGCCCCGTGTAGCGCACCTGCTGGTCCATCACATCGGTCATCCGGCGGATCTTGCGCTCGTAGATCCGCGCCCACCGTTCCTGCAGCGGGCGTGCCAGACCGAAGACGCGCAGCTCACGACCGTGATCGCGGCCGGTCTGCGCGCGGTAGAGGTAGTACAGCAGGCGGTCGTCCGGTGTGAGCTCCATCTGGGCCTGGAACGCGACGCGTGCGGAGGCACGGGCCGCCAGCAGCGCTGGTCCGGCGATGACCACCACGATCGGCAGTACCTGCGGGATGGAGGTCGCCAGGACCACCACCACCACCACGGAGGCGGCAGCCACGTTGATCAGCCCCAACAGGTCGTACATCAGCTGCATCGTGTGCTCGGGCGCCTCGTTGCGGGCACGGTCGAGCAGGTCGTTGAACCGCTGGTTCTCGAACTGGTGGTACTCCACCGAGGTGGCCACCGCGATGATGTCGCGGGCCACGTGGCGGTTGATGTGCTCGGTCGCCACGAAGCGATAGCGACGGGTCAGGACCGCGGCCAGCCCGGACACCGTGAGGGCGGCGGCCAACAGCAGCGTCGGCGTCAGGATGCCCCCAGGGTCCTGCGCGTCGGTCGTGAGACGTTCGACCAGCTCGCGGCCTGCGAAGAGCAGCACACCGAGGGCGAGCGCGCCGACCATCTCCACCACCACGGAGGCGAGGAAGGGCCGTCGCGCCGCCACCCAGGCGATGCGCCCGGCCGTGCGGACCGCGTCGACCAGCCGCGGGCCCCCGCGCCCGAACCGGCCTTCAGCGCGTACCATCGGGGCACTCCGGGAGCAGTGGTTGCGCTTTCGGGGACCGCGCCGGGCGGAGGCTAACACGGGCGCCTGCGACCGACCGACGACCCGGGGAGCGATCGATGCGGGAGCTGACGGGCCGGCTACGGCTCGCCGATGACGTCCTCCTCCAACCGCTTTCGGACGGGGAGGCCATCGTCGTCATCCTCGAGCCGACGACCGAGCGGGTCATGGCGCTGGATGTCACCGCGACCCGCATGCTGGATGCGGTGCTCGAGGCCGGCGACGTCGATGCGGCCCTGCCGCAGCTCCAGCGCCACTTCGGGGTGCCCGAGGAGCGCCTCCGCGCGGACGTCAGCGAACTGATGGCGCGGCTGTCAGCGCAGGGTGTGCTGCACGACGACGGTGTCGGGCACGTGCACTGAGCCGGCCCTTCGATCGGCCACGCCGGGTGGGAGCCGGTGCACCGCTGCACTGCGGCGACGGTTCAGGTGGCCAGCAGCCCACGTTCGCCCAGCGCCTCGAGCAGGGGCGCGAGTCGACCGTCCTGATCTGGCGGGGTGGCCGTGTCCGGGTCGCGTTGCAGGAGCCGCGTCAGGACCGCCGAGGACGCCGGATCGAGCCGGAGCCGCCGCTGCGCACGGGCGTCGATGAGCTCGATCCGACCGTCGTTCTCCCATGGCAGCACGTGCGGCGCCAGCAGGGGTAGCCCGGGCAGGGTGTCAGCGTCGACCACCGCAAGCTGCGGCGACCGCCGCCGCGTTCGCGCGCACAGCTGCGGCGGCGCGAGCAGCCAACCGTCCTCATCCTCACCGGTGCGGTCGTTCCACAGGCTGGAGACGGGCTCGGTCCACGGCCACACGACCGGTGGCAGCGCCGCCAGGGGTTCCTCGTCACCGCCTCGACGTGTCTGCCAGCGTGCCCGCCAGGCGGCGGCATCGCTGCCGAGCAGGTGCTCACTGAGGTCCGGCAGCTCCCGAGCGGCAACAGCGTGCTCGACGCGCGGATGGTCGGCGAGGTATGCGAGCGTGGCGCTGGCAGCCCAGAGGCAGCCGATCACGAGCGAGCCCGGCTGGCGCTCGATCCGCTCCCGGAGACGCAACCCGGTGTACGCCGTGTCGTCCACCACTAGCGTCAGGGCCGTGGGACCGGCCGCCGACCCGAACCGTTCGGCGGGCAGGCCCAGTTCGTAGCCGAGCAGCCCCGCCACGACGGCGCCGCCGCGGGGCACCCCGACGAGGTGTGCCCCGGCCAGCTGCTCCCCGCCGAGCACGTCTCGCAGCCGGGCCCCGAGGGCCGCGACGTCCTCCTCGACCTGCTCCCAGCCGCGGACACGGACGTGCGGTCCGACCCTGGCGATCCGCTGGTCCAGACCCGCCAGCCGGGCGACCGCGTCCTCTCCCAGGTGGCCCACGAAGGCCAGCAACGGTCGCGGTCGCCGGCGGAAGAGCAGCGTGGCACGACCCAGACGTGCGGCCGGGGGCGAGCGCACGATGGCGGAGACGACCCCACCGAGGGGGTCGCCCAGGCCGCGCTCGGTGACGCGGTCGAGGAGCCCACCGCTGCCGGGCGGGTCGACGTGCACGACTGCGACCTCGATCACGTTCACGAGCGCCTCCACCCCGACCGCTGCAGCACCGCTGGCAAAGCAAGAGGGACCGGTAGATCACCGATCCCTCCAGCGGCCCGCGGTACGCGAACCAGGCGACGCATCTCCGGCTACGTCACCCCGTGCCGGCCATGCTGCCGGTGAAGTCGACATCGGTGAGGGTGGTCATACCACGCTGCTGCGTCAGGTCAGCCACCGACCCGAGCTCCTCGAACTCCGGCGAGTTGTACTGCTGCTTGGACATCTCCTGCTCCTTGTCACGTCGTCATGCGGGCTGGCGCCGCGTTGCACCACGCCGCCACTTTACGTTGCCACAACCACTGAGCGTGCCAGAAAGTCCGGCGCCGCCCCGCATCGGGCGGAGAGTGCACGATGCGGGCAACTCAGGTCACGCTGCGGTCGCCGTCCACTACGCGCAGCCACCACTCGGTGGAGAGCACCCACCAGAAGGCGTCGTCGAGTTCAGCTTCCGGGGCAGCGACGAAGGACTCGTAGTGGGTGAGCACGTCCGGTACCGCGACCCAGCCGGCTGCTGCCAGGCGACTGTCGCTGCCGAGCAGGTGGCGGACCGCGGGGGCGGCGGGCCCACGCAGCGAGGCCAGCGCGAGGGGGATGGGGATGATCTTGCCAGCCGTACGGCGCGCGTCCTCGGGGAGCACACCGCGCATCGCTGCCCGCAACAGGGTCTTGTCGCGGGACGGCGGCGGGTTCAGCACCTGCTGGGGGATGGCGAGGGAGAACTCCAGGAGGCGACGATCGGACCAGGGTTCCACGAACTCGAGCCCCTGCCGGGCGATGCGTCGCTGGTTGGCGACCAGCCAACGGACCGGGATGGGATCGCGTAGCTGTCGATAGCGCTCGACCCGCAGGGGTCCGCGCAGCCGCGGGGCAGCCTGCTCTTCCCCGTCGTCGGCGACCCCGGTGCGGCGCAGCAGCGCGCCGCTCACCCAGTCCGGAGCGAAGGGTTCCGCGGTGCGCGGGAGCCGGCCCGTGACCCTGCCACGCAGCCATGCGAGCTCCGGCCGGATCGCCTGCCAGGCCAGGCGGGTGGGCGGCTCGCCGGTACCACGTCGATGCTCGACCAGTTCCCGTGCGACCGCGCGGACGCCGTGGCGTTGGCGCAGGGTCCGGTAGTTGCCGGGGATCATGCCGATCACGGAGTCGCCCCGTGCCCCCGTCGCCAGCCGTGCCACGCCGTCCTCGGCGGCGCGGGCCAGGGCGCGGGCGTGGCCCAGTTGGAACGCCCCGTGCAGCGGGTCGTCGAGATCCGGGCCACCGTCGGGGAAGCGCGCGAGGGGACCGGCGTCCTCGACGGGCACATCCCGGTGTCGCGTCTGGTAGCGCGCCACGATGTGCCGCGAGACATGACGTTCGTCGGCGTCGGTGTGACGCCCGTAGTCGAAGGAGTAGGTGTGCAGCCGCGTGCCCGATGCCTCGTCCTCCAACAGCTTCCCCGCGGTAGCCACGACCGCGCCGGAGTCGAGGCCACCCGAGAGCAGCACCCCGAGGGACGGCGTATCCGTGAGCCGTGCACGGACAGCCTGGCGGAGGGTGTCGCGGAGTACCTCGGCGTACTCCTCGAAGCGATCGAGGTAGCGCACGTTGCCGGGGTCGGGTTCCCAGGTGGCCGCGCACACCGGCGCGCCACCCGACCAGCTGAGCACGGACCCGGGTGGCACATGGGACACCCCCGCATGGAAGCTGCGGTCGAGCGGCCCGAAGCTCCCGCAGAGATAGGCCGCGACGGTCCGCTCATCGACCGTCGTCCCGCCGGCAGCGCCCGCCAACAGCTGGCTGACGTCGCTGGCGACCGTGAGTTGACCGCCGACGTGCCGGTAGGAGAGCGGCCGCATGCCGTAGACGTCGCGGACCAGCAGCGTGCGGTCGCTGCGGGGATCGTGGACCACCGCAGCGAGGTCGCCGAGGAGCCGGCCGAAGGCGTCGAGGCCCCAGCGCAGGTAGGCGTGGGCCAGGACCTCGGCTGCGTCAGCGGTGTCGGGGAGGTCGAGTGTCCGTGCCATCGCTGCGCGCTCGTCGAGCCGGGCGTCGGCCGCGACCCGCACGCCCGTGGGCGCGTGGTGGTACGACCCGCCGGTCCCGGGGACTGCACGGGCATGGCGTAGGCTGGCCAGCAGCACGCCCGGTCCTCGCTCGATGAGCACCCCGGCGTCGTAGCGGTGCGGCACCGGCGCGAGCAAGGGGGTGAGCAGGTCGTCCGCCAGCGTGTGCCCCTCACCGGTCAGCAGCGCTGCAAGACCTGCCACGCACACCTCTCCGACGCTGCGTCTCGGCCGCACGCTAGCCGAGGCCTGACGCCTACTGACACGGAGTCCCAGGATGGCCCGCTACCGGCTCTATGGATTGTCGGTGGAGCTCGACTTCGCCCCACGCTGGCCCCTCGTCCCGGACGACACCGATGGCGACGCTGCGGCCGATCTCCGTATCGAGCTCGTGTCGGAGCCGCCAGCGCCCCCGACGGATTCAGCTGACATCGTCTGGGGCGACGATGGTCGCAGCGACGCGCTGGAATGGGCCACCGTGACCCAACGAGGTGGCGTCACGGTCGTCGGGTTCGAAGATGACGCTGACTACTACCTATGGCCAGATCGCATCGTGTGCCACCTGCTGGAGGCCAGCTCCCGCTTCATCGTGGAGACCCAGCTGCTGGGAACGGTGCTGGCCGTCTGGTTGGCGCGACGCGGCGTGCTCGCGCTCCACGCCAGCGCCGTGGTCGTCGATGGCCTGGCGGTCGGCTTCCTGGCCATGCCCGGCGGCGGGAAGACGACCGCCGCCCTGTCGGTAGCGCACCAGGGCCATCCGGTCCTCGCCGACGACCTGCTGGCGCTGCATCCCGGCGACCAGCAGGTGGTGGCGCAGCACGGCTACCCGCTCCTCCGGCTCTGGCCCCAGCAGGTGGAGCGTTTCGTCGGCGATCCGGACATCCTGCCGCGGATCCATCCGCAGTTCGAGAAGCGCCGTGTCGAACTAGAGGGGTCACCGCTGGGGTTCCACGCTGCGGCGACCCCGCTCGCGGCGTTGTGCGTGCCGGCACACGACGAGGGGGTGCCCGCACAAGCCGAGCGACTGGGCTCCGCAGCCGCGGCAACCACCCTCCTGGGGGCGGGCTTCCTGGGGGCCGCCATGCTGCGTGTGGCCGACCCGGTGACCATGCTGGCACGCGTGGCGGCCGTCACGGATCGGGTGCCGGTGTACGAGTTGCGGTTCCCCTCCGGTCTGGACAGGGTGGACCGACTCGTGGACCTGGTGCATAAGCTCGTGCGCGGCTGAGACCCCCTGCGACGGGTTCAGCGCCGGCTGCGCCCTCGCTCACCCGACCCCCGGAGCTCCACCAGGCGCGCGCCCCGCATCCGGGTGAGGAAGGCGCGCACGTCCCGCTCCGCGCTCGCACGGTCGATGTCGTACTCCCCGAGCAACACCTCGACCAGCGCCTGCGGTGTCGCGCCGCCGAGGAGCGCCTTCCACAGCACCACCCCGGCGCCGCTCAGCTTCAGGTAGGCCGACCCGGCGAGGTCGAGGATGACGATCTCATCGTCGAGTTGCTCCCAACGCAGGTGCCTGCGCCGGACCTGCAACGTCGGCTCGGTCATGGTGGTCTCCCCCTACGGCCGACCCCGGTGGCGGCAGCAACGTGCAGCCGATCGGCGCCGCGACGAGGCCCGCGGGTGGCGCCGTGGGTGACGTCGTTCGGCGGACCGGGACCCTACCCTTCCCGATGCCGCAGCCCGGCTGACACTGCGGACACCACCGCCCGGATGCATCCGCAACTGCAGGCCTCCGACCTGCACTGGAGGGGGAGCACCGTCACCCGCATGCCACCGAAACCGAACGTCCGCGCGCTCGTGCGCGACGTTGGCCGCGTCGTGCTGCGCGCACCGTCAGCAGCACGTCGCTGGACGGCGATGCCGGCCGCGGAACGTCGCCAGACGCTGCGGGCACTCGTGGTGCTGTTCGTCCTCGAGCTCACCATCAGATGGATCCCGGTGCCGCGCGTCGCTCACCGGCTGGGTGTCACGCTCGACGGCGAGGATGAGGGGGTCGCCGACAGCGACGCGTTGGCGCCCGACGCCCTGCGCGCGGCAGCGACCGGCGCCGCCGCGGCCTACGCACCCCACCTGCTCACCGCGACCGAACAGCAAGCCCGCCGGTCGACGTTCCGGGTGATCCGGCGCTGGCCCTTCGGGCTGGGTCCGTGCCTGCGTGAGTCCCTCGTCCTCGGTCACCTCCTGCGTGACCACTCTCCCGTCCTTCGGTTCGGTGTCACCCGTGACCACGGCAGCATCCTCGCGCACGCGTGGCTCGAGGTCGCCGGCCGACCGATCAACGACCCGGCGGGCGTCCTGCCGTTCCAAGGGGCCCCGCGCTAGACACCCCGGTACCCGAGAACGGGGATCGCCGTCGTCGACGAGGCCTACCCCTCATCGACCGGCTGCCGATCGGTCTCTCCACCGCACAGCAGCAGGCCCTTCCCGGCCAGCCGTGACACGAGAGCTTCGAGGTCGCGACGCAGCATGTCCTCCGGGATGTCGAAACGCTCCCGCAGGACACCCAGGGCCGTCTCAAGACCTCCGGTGGCGACGAGGGCGTCCCACATCGCGGTCCCCGTCCCATCGAGGGTGAAACACTCCTCCGTGGCGAGGTGCACCAGGATGGCATCCCCATCGGGGAGCTTCTGGACCAGGACGTCGCTCGGGACCCGAACCGAGCTCGACCCATCCGTGAGCCCTTCGCTTCCCTCCACCCGCCCGTCGGTGGCCGCTGCTCGATCAGCGGCAACGGCGGGCCCGGTGGCCGGGCGTGCTGTGCCCTGGTCGCCGGCGTCAGGCACGGGACCTTCGAGCTCGCGCTGCTGCAACCGCACGCGGGCCAGCCCTCGGCGTTGCGCGAGCGTCCCCCGCCACCGGCCGCGCAGCAGCTTCCAGAGGTAGGGGCCAGCGACATCCGCGTACTGCAGCTCGACGGCGACCCGCGGCGGCCACAGGTCGCGGGTCCACCACCACGCGGCCTCCGCGGCGCGGCCGCGGGCGAGCAGGCCGATCCCGTTCTGCCGCATCCGGTACCTGAGCCGTCCCTCGCTGCCCCGGAGGCGGATCCGGGGCGGCCACAGAGCGCTCCACAGCCTGGCCCGTGTGCCGGACGGCCGCGGCAGCGCACCCGGCCAGGCCAGACCCAACTCGTCGACGACCACTTCCAGGCTCGACAGGACCGCCACCTCGATCCCGTCGGCACGGGCGAGGTCGTGGAACGCCTCCCACTCCACGCGGCCGGAACCGATCACCCGGGCGACGTCCGCGAAACCGAGCAAGCGCTGGAATCGGTCCTTGTTGAGATGGACCAGGAACTGCAACAGGCTGGCGGTGTCATCGAGGACGCGAACGCTGGTGTCGGCAGCAAGCGGGAACTCGACCGTCCGGTCCCACCACGACCCGTTCGCGCGGGTCGGGATACCGAGCTTGAGTGGATCGAAGTGCAGGTCGATGTCGATGGCACCGTCAGTGGAGATGGTCACCGCCTGCAGCCGACCGGAGGTGACCATCCGATCGATGTGCGGGATCCAGGGGTGGTCCGGCCCGAGGATACGTAGGGCCTCGGAGGCCTGTCCCTGGCGCTGGCCAGACATCCAGAGGTCGACGTCGCCGCAGGGCCGCTCACCGCTGCGTGCGTACCACCGGTCCTCCGCGGTCACGCCCTTGAGGGTCGCCACCTCGAGGCCAGCGGCGCTCAGCCGCTCTACGCTCGATCGAAGGGTCTCCCGGACGCGGTGGAGGTGGGCTTGCACCGCTACTGCACGCTCGGCCAGACGGACCTGCAGATCGTGCGTGAGCGCGAGCTCAGGTGCCCATGAGTGCACCAGGCCGAGCATCCGATGGTCGGCAGCTTCTGCCCACACGTGCTGATCGATCCGGTTGGACCGGGGAGCACGGTCGGCGGCGAGATCGATCAGGACCGGCGAGAGCCGCGGGCGCGATCGGGCTGGTCCTTTCCCTCCGGCCACGCTGACTCCGATGTCGTCCATGCGGTCCTACCGCCACCCGCGGTGGTCGGTCGGCTCCGGCCGGCCGGCAGCGTCGAGCCGATGGTAGAGCCGTCGCCAGGAACCGTCGCGGCGAACGCCAACCGACGGCCATCGCTGCGATCCGCCCCACGCTCCGTGGAGCGGTCGGTCTTCCGCAGCGAGCCGTCCGCCGGGAGGCTCCCGGGAGGTGACACCGTCGACGGACGGTCGGGTAGCGTCGCTGCGGCCGACATCGCGCTGCGACCGGTCGCAGGAGCGCACGGCACGCCACCACGCGCTCGCCGGTGGGCTGCAGTCAGGGAAGCAGTGAGACCGACGCGTACCTCGGGACGGCCGCTCGCACCGGATGCGCGGCTGCTCGAGCAGGCGGCGCGAACGCTCGCCGAGCGGCGGGGCCTGCCCGCCCTACCGGACTGGACCGTCCTCCAGCGCCAGGAACGGCGCAGGTCGACGCTCTTCCGGCTGTCGGCGGTGTGCGCCGGCGTGGATGTCCACGCGTGGGCCAAGGTCGATGCGGTCGACGATGGCGACGCGGCAGCGGCGGAGCGTCGGCTCGCCCGGTTCCGCGAGTCGCTGCTCTGCGAGCTCCGGGTGGCACCGGTTCTAGAGGATCGCTTCTGCCACCTTGGGGTGGGCTTCGACGTTCCCTTGGCGATCGATCCCGAGGCCCTCGCGGCCGTACGTCTCGAGGTTGCCGGACGGCCCCTGGGTCGAGCAGCGACCTACCTTCGACCTGGTCGCCAGAAACGGGGCCTGGACCTGCTCGCACGGGTCGGTGCGGCGCTGCGCGCCGCCGAGGACGCGGGTGCGACCCTCGGCCCGAGCTTCGATCGACCGGCCTTGCACCGCCGGCTCGACCCGTACCTGCAGCAGGCGCGAGAACGGCTCGATGTCGGCGTCATGGCGATGCTCGAGGACCGCATCCCATCGCTCGTATCCGCCATCGATATCGAGGTCGCTGCCGTTCATGCGCACGGCGACCCGTCGCCGACGAACGTCCTGGCCAACGGGACGCAGGTCGGTCTCATCGACTTCAGTTGGCGGCCGTACCTGGCTGGTGAGAGCGTGGCGCACCTCGCCGCACGTCTGTCGTGTGAGCCGTGGGTACCCGATCGTTGGCGCCGGAAGGCTCGCGACGCACTGCTGTCCGGCTACGGGCGAGCGAACGTCCCGTCCTGGCACCTCTCCTACCTGGTGCGGGTGCTGCGGTGGGCGGTGAAGCCGGACTCCCCCACGTCGCGGTGGGCCAGGGATGAACTGGACCGGCTGCTGGCAACGAGCACCGCCTGAGCGGGCAGAAGGGGCACGAGCGACACGTAACGACCGCATGACCTGCTGTCTCGAACCTGGCCGCGACGAGGTATCGCGCATCGCCGAGGTCGTGCGCAGGCAGCGCGATGGCAGGGGTGGTTCGACCGAGCCACCTGCTCGACGGGGTTCTTCGATCTGCAGCAGATGGAGGCGCGCGTCACGATCTGGCTGGTTCGTCCGCCACTGACCCGACCTACCTCACGTACGTGCGTGGCGACCGGTTGTGACCATCGCTGCTGCTCTGTCGGGTGGTCCGCCCGTCAGGAGGCTCCGGACATCGCACGGAACGCCGCGTTCGAGCCTCGCAGCTCGTCGTAGGTACCGATACCCGTCACGCGCCCTCCCTCGAGGAAGACGATGCGGTCGGCGTCACGGACCGTGCTGAGACGATGCGCGACCAGGATGACGGTGTGATCCCCACGCAAGCGTTCGATGGCGGCCATCATCTGGGCCTCCGTCGCGTTGTCCAGCGCGGAGGTCCCTTCGTCGAAGATCAGCACCTCTGGCCGGCGGTAGAGCGCGCGGGCGATGGCGATGCGTTGGCGCTGGCCGCCGGACACACGCACCCCGCGCTCACCCATCATCGTGTCGAGTCCCTCGGGAAGGTCCGACACGAAGCTCTCCAGTTGCGCCAGCCGCACGGCCTCCCGGAGCGCCTCGTGATCCACCTCGTCATCCGGAACTCCAAGGGCGATGTTGTTCCGCAGCGTGTCGTCGGTCAGGAAGACCATCTGCGCCACCATGCCGAGGTTCGCCTGCCACTCGCGTTCCACCTCGGCGAGATCATGGCCGTCGACCGTGACGTGGCCGTCCGTCGGGCTGAGCAGGCCGGTGATGACGTCGGTGAGGGTGGTCTTGCCGCCGCCCGTGGGGCCACAGATGCCGATCTGCTCCCCAGGTCGTATGACGAGGTTGACGTCCTGCAAGGCGTCACGATCCGCGCGCTCGTACCGGAAGCGCACCCGCTCGAGGCGCAGTTCCTCCCGGAAGGGCAGGGGCCGGGTAGGTCGACGTAGCGCGGGTGCATCCGTCATGGATCGCAGATCCGCGTGGAGGTCAGCGAGTGGGGCTGCGGAGAACTTGAGGTTGTTGAGCCCCTGGATGATCAACTGGATCGACGGCTGCATCCGCAGCCCGGCGTAGGCGAACAGGCCGAGGACCGACAGCGTCTCCTGCGCCCCATCACCCTGAAGGATCGTGAACGCGAAGAAACCGATGATGAACGCCATCAGGGAGAGTTCGAACACGACGTTGGGCAGGTGCTTGGCAGCGTCCTGGAGGTAGGCCGACCGTGCCCATCGTGTCCGGCTGCGTCCGTACGCCTTCGCGAAGGCGCGCTCCCGGCCGAGCACCTTGATGTCGCGGATGCCGAACAGGCCCTGCTGCATCGTCGACAACGTCACCTTGGACTCACGGTGGGCTACGCGACCGAGCCGTTTGAGCCTCGGCTGCACCACCAGCAGCAGCACCAGCGCCGTCCCACCGATGACGACCACGGCGGCCGCGGTCGCAAGGGGGGCGAGCAGCACGAGGACGACCAGCAGGCCGAGCACGATGAACGACTCGGCGACCACGCGGATGGTCGGCAGCACGACGCGCCTGACCATGTCCTTCACCGCCTCGTGGCCGTTGCGGATGAGTTCCGCGGTCGTCCGCGTCAGGTGCATCGGGTACGGCCACCGCAGGTAGCCCTCGAACATCCGTGTCGACAGCCGGGCACCCGCGTTGTGGGCGACCCGCGCCTGGACGTACTTGGCAACGATCTTGAGCACCGCCCGCAGGACGAAGAACACCGCCATGACCGACACGACGCCGAGGAGGAGCGTGTCGTCACCGACATCCTCGAAACGCTGCCGCACGTCGCCCACCAGCGGGAGAGCGATCTCCCCCCCGGGGTCAGCCACCAGGGCGAGTAGCGTGAAGACCAGCGCCGCCCCCACCATCTCCACGCCGCTGACGAGCAGCGCCAGGACGACGAGCAGGACCCAACGCAGCGGACGTTCCCGTCCGACAAGGTCATAGGCCTGCGTGATCGTGGTCCACACCGTCGTGCCGCCCCATCCGTCGCCAGGCTGCCACGGACCCTGTTCGACCCGCCGCGCGAAGCGTACGACATGTGCACCGCGATCCGGCGCCGTCACGGTCCGCGGCCGGGCACCTCGGTCGTTGCGGCCACGCACGCCGCTCATCACGGTCCGGATGCCCCCGACCGGGCCGACGGCGGGCGGCCTAGGCTCCGCAGCGCTAGCCCGGAGCGGCCAGCTGCCGACAGGGGAGGACGACGCCACCGGCAGGCCCACCAGAACGGGGACGATCTTGGGACAGGACGAGCTCACGGTCCGCACGGCCGAGGACGACGATCTGCCGCAGGTCCTCGAGCTGCTGCAGTCATCCCTCGGTTGGGTGCCCGACGAGCAGTACGCGGCGTTCTACCGGTGGAAACACCACGAGAACCCCTTCGGCCGCTCCCCGGCTTGGGTCGCGGTGGATGGCGAGCGGATCGTGGGGCTCCGGGTGTGGTTGCGCTGGCGGTTCACCGACGGGCAGCGCACCTGGGACGCGGTCCGGGCCGTCGACACCGCCACCCACCCGGACTACCAGGGGCGCGGGATCTTCCGCCGGTTGACGACCTCGTCGCTCGACGAACTCCGCGCAGCCGGCGTCGCCCACGTGTTCAACACTCCGAACGAACAGTCCAAGCCCGGCTACCTCAAGATGGGCTGGGAGGAGGTGGGCAAGCTGCCCGTCGCCGTGCGCTTCGGCTCACCACTGGCGGTCGCTCGGGCAGTGCGTGCCCGCGTGCCGGCTGACAAGTGGTCCGTGCCGAGCGAGGCGGGCAGCCCGGCCGGTGCGGTCCTCGCCGACGACGAGGAGATCACCAGGCTGCTGGCGCGTCCGATGCGCGCCGGTATCCGCACCGCCCTCGACGCGCAGGTGCTGCGGTGGCGCTACGGCTTCGCTCCGCTGCAGTACCGCGGTGTCCGCATGCGGGACGGTGGCGGGATCGGTCTGTTCCGGCTCCGGCGCCGAGGACCGGCGCTGGAGTGCGTCGTCGGCCACCTGCTGGCCCGTGATGATGCCGCTCGACGGCGGTTGCTCGCCCGGATCGCAACGGTCAGCGGCGCCGACCAGGTGCTGCAGATCACCGACCAGCCCCACGTCGCCGCGGGCTACCTGCCACTGCCCGGTGGCGGACCGGTGCTGACCTGGCGGGAGCTCGTCGACACGCGCTGCCCACCGCTCGAGTCCTGGCAGCTGACGATGGGCGACGTGGAACTGTTCTAGCCGTCCGGGCTACCCGTCACCGAATACCCTCTCTCCTCGACAAGGGGATCGAAGATGCGACCAGAGCTGGTGGCCTACGGGCTCGGGGCGCTGGTGGTCGTGGGCTGGTGGGTGCGCTTCATCGTCCGACGTGAGGAAGAGCTCTTCTTCCGGCGACTGCTGCTGCTGGCGGTCGGTGCGAAGACCCTGGGAACCGTGCTGCGCTACCAGGTGATGGCAGATCTGTACGCCCGCGGCGACTTCCGCCGCTACCTCACCAACGGCAGCGCCATCGCGGACGAGCTCCGCAGCGGCCAGTGGCCGGAGGAGGCCTCGCAGCTCGGCACCCCGTTCATGGACTTCCTCTCGGGGGTCGCGTTCGTGTTCCTCCCGAACACCCTGATGGCCGGCTTCGCGTTCTTCTCCCTCCTCTCCTTCATCGGGGCGTACCTGTTCTTCCTCGCCTTCCGGATCGCGGTCACCGGCGGCGAACTCAAGCGCTACGCGGTCTTCATCTTCTTCACCCCGACGATGCTGTTCTGGCCCTCCAGCCTCGGGAAGGAGTCCTGGCTGGTCTTCACCCTCGGCTTCGCCGCGTACGGTGCCGCCCGGGTCCTCAAGCGGCTGCGGGGCGGATACGTGCTCACCCTCATCGGGATCCTGGCCATGTTCGCGGTCCGGCCACACATGGGGGCCCTGTTCGCACTGGCCTTCGTCGGGGCTTACGCGCTCCGGTTCCGCGACCAGGAGATCAAGAAGAGCGCGGTCGCCTGGCTCACCGGGCTGATGATCGTGGGTCTGGGGGCCGGACTGGTCGCGACCAACTTCGGCGATGAGCTCCCCCGGGACGAGTCGGTGGACGGCACGGTCACCGACCAGATCTTCGCGGAGACCGAACGGCGCACCACCACAGGTGGCGCGAGCTTCGACAGCCGACCCGTCCGGGGACCGGGTGATCTCGGCCACGCCATGCTGACGGTGCCGTTCCGTCCCTTCCCATGGGAGGGCCACAACCTGCAGGCCGTGGTCGCCGGGCTCGAGGGTCTGATCCTCCTGCTCATCGTGCTGTTCTCCCTGCCCCGGCTCGCCGCGCTGCCAACACGTGTGCTCAAGCAGCCGTACGTGGCGCTGGCGGCGGCGTACTCGCTGGGTTTCATCGTCGCCTTCTCCAACGTCGGCAACTTCGGGATCCTCACCCGCCAGCGGGCGCAGCTCATCCCCCTGCTGCTCGTCCTGGTGTGCCTCCCACCGCTGGGCGCGCGACTGCGGCAGCCGCGCCGGTTCACTTCTCCGCTCGTGGATGGTGCGCCCGGCGCTGCCACCACCCCCGCAACCGGCCCGCTGATCTATGCCCCTACCACCGCCCGCCCGGCACCGACCGCCCGCAGCTCAAGCGTCGGTGACCAGCCGCCGGTCAGCAGCGGCGGTGCGCTTGACAGCCCGGACGCAGGAGCCCTCCGCGACGGCCCACTCGTGCCGGCCCATGACCGGGAGGGCACCTAGCGCCGGGCGTCCCCGCACTTCCTATCGACCTCCCGGTGCCGCCGATGGGGCGACCGACACTACTACGGCGAGCGTGCTGACACGGCGAAACGCCGCCCGACCGGCTTGGCGGCAGCGCCAAGGACCGCCCGAACGGGCAGCGATGGGGCCGGTAGCCCTCCCCGGCAGGAGCGGCGGCAAGCGCCTCCCCGATGACCTCCACGGCGTCGACACGGCTGGGCAGCATCACCCCAGTGCACGAGCACACGGGTGCGGCCACGGTCGGCGCAGCGGCTACGTTGTCGGACCCGCAGGTGTCGGCGTCCCTCGCGGGTGCGCAGCGACCGTGGCCGGGCGTGTCCCCACGGGCGCAGCTGCCCGCGGCAGTCCGGGCACACCAGCTCCCCGGCGGCCAAGTCACGCTCGGTAGGCAGGTGTCGTCGGCGACGATCAGCAGCACGGCTCCAGTCATCATGAAGCCGCGGACACTGCTCACCGGCGAGAGCTCTCAGCATCCATCGCCGCACCCTCGTCCTTACGACCGATGGCGTAGAGAACCCCGCCCGTCCTCATCCCACGTGGCGTCTGGCACCTACCCAGCCGCGCTCCATGACCGACCAGATGTCGGCACCCGTCGTTCACCGAGACGGTACACAGCCCGACGGGCTTGCGGGCCAGCCGTCGCCACCTCCGTGCAGCGCCGTCGAGCGGCGCTGCACGGAGAACCTGACCTGCGCTTCGGCCACGTCCGGTTGCGGCTACCGTCCACCGTCGTCGCTGTCACGGGTGGAGGCCAGCAACGTCACTGGGTGGCGTTCGGTGGGTCCTGCTCCTGATCGGCGGTGTCGCTGACCGGCTGGCTGGGGGTCTGGGGGGGCACGGCAGGCGGCCCACCGGCCTCCTGGTCGAGGTCGGTCGCCAACTGCTCACCGCGGGACTTCAGATCGGTGAACCGACCCATCGCCGCGTCGAACAGCGACTGCAGTTCCGTGTAGGCCTGTTGCGTGTTACCGCGGACCTGGTCGACGTCCTCGAGGAACTCCTGCGTCCACTGTCGTTGCTGACCGATGACCTCGAGCAGGGCGTGCCGACGGGACATCGCCTGCTGGATCAAGCGCTCGGAGTCCCGCTTCGCATCGGCGATGATGCGCTCTGCACGCTGCTGGGCGTTGTTGATCTCGTCCTGGGCCTCAGCTTCGACGCGCTGCCGGTAGGACTCGGCGTCGCGTTCTGCTGCGGCGCGCTTCTCCTTCATCTCCTCCTCTGCGGCGTTCACGACCGCCTCGGCATGCCGCCGGGCTTCCTCGCGTGCGGCGGTCGCCTCGGCCTCCGCCGCGTTTCGCAGCTGATCGACCTCGGAACGGGTGGCCGCGAGTAGTTCGCTGGCTTCTGCGCGCTGCGTGTCGGCCACAGCCTGGGCTGCGGCTTCGATCTCCTCAGCCTGGCGGTAGGCGTCTGAGAGCCGTTGCTCCGCTTCGGCGCTGAAACGGGCCTCTAGCTCGGCAGCAGCCGCCTGGCTGTCAGCTTGCCGCTGCTCAGCCATCGCCTCGCTCTCACGTCGGAGCTGTTCCGCGGCCTCGTTCGCATCAGCAAGCTGCTGTTCAACCGTCGCGTTCGTCTCCGCCAGGCGCTGCTCCACCTCGGTCTGCGTGCGTCCACGCAACTCGGAAGTCTCACGCTCAGCGGCAGCCCGCAACTCATCGACCTCGGCCTGCGCACGCTCACGCAACTCGGAGGTCTCACGCTCAGCGGCAGCCCGGAGCTCATCAACCTCGGCCTGCGTGCGTGCACGCAGCTCGTCGGTCTCTCGACTCGCGGTCTCGCGGAGCTGCGCAGCCTCGTTCTCGGCGGCACTGCGGATCCTCTGAGCCTCGCCGTTGGCGTCACTGATCAGCTGATCGGCCTGCTGGGTGCTCTCCTCATGGCGCTCCTTGGCAGCTCTGACGATCGCGATGGCCGTCTGGCTGCCGAGTTCGATGAGTTCGATCTCGTCGAGCGCTGCGAGGTCCCTGCGTGACTGCGCTTCCTGCACCTCACGTTCCAGCTCAGCGATCCGATCCTGCAACTCCCGCACCTGCTCGCGTGCCGGATCACGGCGACGGCCGAACCAGCCGCGTTCCCCGTCACCGGTGCCCTTGGCGACGAAGGGCGGCGCCGGTGGCTGCCCCCACGGCCGAGGATCGGCCGACGGGGCCGGCTCCGAAGGCCCATGCGCCCACGACTGCTGCCCTTCTGACGGCACGTTCTCCGACACTGGCTGCTGCCCCTCCACCGGCGTGGGCTCCGACGGCTCCACCTCGGACGATACTGGCTCCGATGGCTCCGCCTCGGACGGCGCCGGTTCCGACAGCCGCCAGAAGTCCGCCACGCTGGACTCCTCGGAGGCGGCCGGCTCCTCCGGAGCCACCGGCTCCGACGGCTCCGCTGCAGACGACACCGGCTCCGATGGCTCCGCCGCAGACGGCGCCGGCTCCGACAGCCGCCAGAAGTCCGCCACGCTGGACTCCTCGGAGGCGGGCGGCTCCGATGCCTCCGCCTCAGAGACTTCCGGCTCGGACAGCTGCCACATCTGCGACACGCTCTGCTCCTCCGGACGCGCTGGCTCCGACGGCTCCGCCTCGGACGACACCGGCTCCGACAGCTGCTCCTCGGACGATGCCGGCTCAGGCAGCTGCCACACCTGCGACACGCTCTGCTCCTCCGGACGCGTTGGCTCCGACGCCTGCTCCTCGGACGGCGCCGGCTCCGACAGCCGCCAGAAGTCCGACACGCTCGATTCCTCGGGGGCGGCCGGCTCCGACGGCTGCTCCTCGGGGGCGGCCGGCTCCGACGCCTGCTCGTCGGACGGCGCCGGCTGCGACAGGCGCCAGAACTCCGACACGCTCAGGTCCTCCAGAGCCACCGGTTCCTCCGGCTGCGCCTCAGGGGCGTCCGGTTCCTCCGGCTGCGCCTCAGGGGCGTCCGGCTCCGACAGTTGCCACACCTGCGACACGCTCGACTCCTCCGGTCCCACCGGCTCGGACGCCTGCGCCTCAGGGGCGGCCGGCTCCGACGGCTGCTCCTCAGACGAAACCGGCTCCTCCGGCTGCGCCTCAGGGGCGTCCGGCTCCGACAGTTGCCACACCTGCGACACGCTCGACTCCTCCGGTCCCACTGGCTCCGACGGCTGCTCCTCGGACGACGCCGGCGCCTCGGAGGGAGCCGGCTCCTCCGGCTGCTCCTCGGACCACGCCGGCTCCTCCGGCGGTGGCGACTCAGTCGGCCTCCCCGACCACAACCACCGCTGATCCGGCGGCGCCGGCTCCGACAGCCACCGGTCCTCGGATGATCCGTGCTCCGGCTCTTCCCCTGCTCCGCTCATTCCTGTACCTCACTTTGACCGACCAACTTCGGATAGACCTGAGCTCGCCAAGCTGGGGGAACATCGACCGCTCGTACCGTCATGAGGATCCTCCGACCCTAGCTCGCCTCACCATCAGCGATCTGGCAAGGGCCGCTGCCGTCCTGCTGACAGCGGCAGGCGTGCCGACCCCGGCAGCCACAGCCGCCATCCGCGCAGGTGGGGCCGAGTAGCTGCTCGTAGGCGCCGGCGGTGACCTCGACGGCTCGGTCGATGGAGAAGTCCGCAACGACCCGCTCCCGCCCCGCGGCGGCCAACCGGGCACCCAGCGCCCGGTTGCCAAGCACCTCGGCGTAGGCAGCGGCCAGGGCGTCCGGATCACCCGGTGGCACCAGCCGGCCGTCGTGACCGTCGGTGATGGCCTCCGGTATGCCCCCGACCGCGGTGACGACCACCGTGACCTCGGCAGCCATCGCCTCGAGCATGGAGATGGGTAGCCCCTCGAAACGCGAACTCAGGGTGAACACGTCGAAGGCTGGCAGCAGCTCCTGCACGTCATCCCGTCCGCCGAGGAAGCGCACCGTCGCGCCCAGCCCGCGCCGCCGCGCCTCGGCCCGCAGTTCCGCTTCGAGCGGGCCCGAGCCGACCAGACACAACACCGCTGACGGGTGCTGCGCGCGGAGCCGGTCGACAGCGGCCAGCAAGGTCATCTGATCCTTCTTCGGTGTCAGGTTGGCGACGGTGCCGATCACGAGATCGTCGTCGGCCAACCCCAGGCGCTCCCGGGCGACCGCCCGTGCGGCGGCACCCCGGGGGACGCCGTCCGCGTCCACGCCGTGCAGGAGCGTGCGGGTGGCAGGTGGGCGTCCCAGCGCCCACCGAGGCGGGTCGATGGACGCAGTGACCCCATCCGAAACGCCGAAGGCCACCGCGTTGCGGCCGTAGGTCACCGCGTTCGCCACACGCGTTGGAACGCGGTACCGATCCCACACGTTGTGCTCGGTGTGCACCAGACGTGTGCCGCTCGGTGCCAACAACCTCGCCGCCGCCGCGGGGACCGGGGCGTGCGTGTGGACGACGTCGAACGCGCCGTCGCGCAACAGCCGCCGCAGACGCCACACCCAGCTCACATCGACGGTACGAGCAGCGCCGAGGCAGTGCACGACCACCCCGGACTCCACCAGCTCGCCCACGAAGGCATCCTTCCAGGGCAACAGGTAGGCGACCTCCAACTCGAACCGTTGCGGGTCCAGCTTCGGCGCCATCACCGTCAACAACCGCTCTGCACCACCAAGACCGAGGCCCTTGGTCAGCCACAGCACACGCAACCGTCGCTCCGGCACAGCACCTACCCATCCTGATCGACTACCAGCACCACCGTTGGGTCGCGACCGCCATCCGCGCCGTAACCATGCCCATCTTCCACCCTCACGTCGCGCCACGAACCGGCCGCTGGGCACCAGGCTCGCAGCCACGAACGCCGTGCGAGCCCGGACCCCTCGCAGGAACGGCAGCGACGCCAGGACCTTCGCGGCGTGCGAACGGTTCCTCCCGACGTAGCTGTCGATGGCACGCGCTTCGTGCACAGCCGGTATCCGCTGACGCAGCTGCGCCGCGACCGGACCGGGCACCTCGACGTCCAACACCTCGCGACACAGCTGCACCCCGCGCGCGAGCACCGCCTCGGAGCGCCAACGAGCGGCAAGCGCCAACAGGCGCGCATCATCGTGCTGACCGGCCAGCCACAGCTGCGCGAGATCGCGCATGCTGTTGCCCCGTGGGCGCTTGTCACCGAGCCCCGCGTGGTAGGAAACGTGCAGCAGGCGCGCTTCCGGCCCGAGCGTCCGCAGGCGACGGCCACCGATCGTGAACTCCTCGGTGTCAGCGAAGAGGTCGGCCTCGTCGATGGCGAAGGCGAAGGTCCCGAACAGCAGCGTGCGGTGCAGGTCGATCTCCACCCCCGCAGGATCCTGGAGGGTGACGCTCTTCGCGAACCGACGGTCGAACCCCGGCCGAAGCTCCGGCACGGTGCGCTCGGCGCCGCGGACGTCGCGTAGTACGCGCACCGCGGTGCCCAACTGCGACGAGGGCACCAGCAGGTCCACATCACCGAAGTGGCGCAGTGCCGGATCGTCGTACATCAGGTGCGCGTGTGCGCTGCCCTTGAGCACGACCACCTCGACGTGCGCGTCCTCGAGGATCGTGACGATCTCCAGCATGCGGCGCTCGAGCCCGAGCACGCTGGCGCACGCGTCGAGGTGGACGGTGCGGGCCGCGGCACGCTGGTCGTCGGTGACGGGCAGGGCCCGATCGTCGATCGCGGCGAGCAGCAGGCCAGGAACCCGGTGCTGTCGCACCTCGAGGAGCAGGTCCTCCCACTGCCGAGCCGGCAGGGGCTGGTCAGGTTGCACGGCGAGCTCGGCGGGTAGGTCGTCCAGCAGCAGCGCCGACTGCCCAGGGAGGCCGTAGCTGACGACCCGCTTGCCGAGAGCGCTCAACCCCACCGACGGGCCGCTCACCGTGCCACCTCGCCATCCAAGGTGCAGACCGCACCCGCCTCGACGAGTTCGGAGAGGAACGCGTGCAACTCCTCGACGGCCCGTGCGGCTGCAGGAGACGTGTCGAGGTGGCCGTTGCCCACGTCTCGATCGGGCGCCACGGGGGCGCATGGCAGGACCTCAGCGAGCTGTTCGACGGTGGCTGGCTCGTCGAGGAGCAACCAGACCGCAGCGCCGATGCCCTCCAGCAGCAGCAGGTCGTGTCGGTGTCGCGGCAGGAGGAGGACGCGGTCGCTGGAGCGACGCCACAGGGTCGTGGGATGGCGCTGCCACCTACTCACTGCGCACAGCCTGCAACAGCGGTGTCGACATCGCTGGCAGCGCGCGTCTGCTGTCCACCCCATCCGGCTCCGCGGCCGACACCGCACCCGAAGCGCTCATGACACCGGGCTGGTGCCCCATGTGTGACGCGGCCGTCGGCCCACGTCGACGCGACAACCCCCTCGCCTCCGCCTGGTAGTAGCCGTAGCCGTTCCGGCGGCGCACCTCGGAACCGATCAGCACGATCCCGGTCACACGCGCACCAACCTGACTGAGCTGCTCGACGGTGCCCCGCGCCTGATCGGTGGCCACCCTGCCGCCCCGTGCCACCACCAACGAGGTATCGACATGGGGCAGCAACGCCGACGCCTCGTTGGTCAACGTGATCGGACCGGTGTCGAACAGCACCACATGTGCCAACCTCAGCGCCTGCTCGAGCAGCTCCCCCGCCTCGCTCATGAACCACGAGGGTGTCACCCCCTGGGTCCCCGCCCGCACCATCGCCACGTTCGGCACACACGTCGCCGACGCCAGATCGAGCAGCGACCGCTCCCGCACATGCGCGAGCTCCCGCAGACCGACCCCCGGCGTGGCCTTCAACAACTGCCCCACCGCCGGCCGGCGGAAGTCGCAATCCACCACCAGCACGCGCTTGCCCCCCTCGGCCAGACTCACCGCGAGGTTGGCCACCAGGGTGGACTTCCCATCACCCATCCTCGGCGAGGTCACCACCAACGACCGAGGCTCACCCTGCACCTCCACCGGTGTCTTCGTCCCCACCGCTCCCCCAGCAGCATCACGGGACAGACTGGTCAGATGCCATACCGGCGCCAACTGCACCGACAACCGCAACGTCCGCAGCACCTCAGCCGTCACGCTGCTCGGATCGGAGAACGCCGGCAACGGATCCCGCGCCAGCTTCCGCCGGGAACGCACCGGAAGCTCAGCCACCACCGGCAGACCGAACGCCTCCTCCGCCCCCCGACGCGTCCGGATACGCGTATCCAGGTAGTCGATCGTCAACACCGCGACCAACCCCACCAACAACCCCAGGAACGCCGCCAAGGGCAGACGCAGCACCGGACTCGCCGGCAGCGCCAGGATCGCCGGGACCTCCTCATCCGTGGGAACCGCAGACGGCTCCTCGAAGGTCACGAAGCTGTCCGTGAGCCCCGCCTGCTGATCCAGGAGGGAACGCTCCTGCGCCCTGAGCCGCGCGAACTCGTCCACCAGACCGTCGAGCTCAGCCTCCAACAACAACCGATCGACATCGTTCTCCGGCAGCCCCACGATCTGCTCACGGATGCCGTCGATCTCCACCTCCACCTGCTCGAGCTGACTACTCACCCGCGCCAGGCTGCTCTCCACCGTCGAAGCCGTCCGCGCATCGATGAACGCCACCAACTCCTCCGCGAACGTCGACGCCAACTCCTCTGCCCGACCCGGCGACGGCTGCACCGCGATCACCGACAGCGTCCCGATCACCGGATCCGGCTCGACCCGGACCGCCGCCACCTCCGCGATGTCGAACCTGTCACCCAACTCCCGCACGACACGGTTGACGAGGTCGCCCTGCTCCGCCAACAACGCGATCAACGCGAAGTCCAGCTGCTCCGGCGCATCCTCGTTCCGGATCAACAGATGCACCGCTCGGAAACTCTCGGCCTCCGCGAGCACCTCCTCCTCCGACATGGGCTCAGGCAGCGTGATCGCCGCAACACCCATCGCCGCCACCACCAAGCCCACTACGACCCACCACCACCGACGCAACGGCACCAGATAGCGCGCAAGCGGGCTGTCGTTCATCGGTCGAAGGCCTTGTATGCCGTGATCGGGGGCACCCTGACGCGGGCGCTTTCCGGTCCATCGGCACCGAACCCCGCGACTAAAGCCGACGGAGCAGGCCACCAGCCCGCACCCGACGCCGGCAGGGCGCCGAGGAGCGGTCGCTCAGCCGGAGGGGTTCGGTGGCACCGTGGCGGCGGACGCGCTCAGGCGTCGGCGGCATCGCCCGCGTGGTCGGTGGTGCCGACATCATCAGCCGCATCCGGGTCGTCGTGACGGATGCCCTCGAGGAGGCCCTTGCGGCCGAGCTCTCGGGTCATGGCCAGCACCTCCTGCGCGATCGTGGCGCTGTCACCATCGAAGACCGCAGCCAGGTCGCCGACGAGGTGGGCGAGCGGCACCTCACCGTCGAACAGCGTGCAGACCGCTGCGGCCGTCGAGTTGAGCTGATGCAGCGAGCCGCCCTCCTCGTAGAGCAGCGCCTCGTCCTCGATCGGAACCAAGGTGACGTGGTCGCGCAGCCTGGGCGCGAAGTGCAGGTCGATCGCGTCCGGGTCGAGCAGTCTCGGCATGGCATGATCTCCGCGGTCCCCGTGAGGATACGCTTCCGCCGGCATGCGGGAGGAGGACGGGCGCGGTGCACGCAACGACGGTGACGGACGAGGAGGTCCGTCTCCTGGAGGCCGCGAGCTGGGCATCGGTGACCGGTCCGTTCGCCGCGTTCGGCCGCCGCTTCGTGGTCGAGACCGATGATCGACGCCTGGGAGAGCTGGTCGAGGAGCTGTACGCCGACCTGCGCGTCACCGCGGACACCTCGGTCGGTGACCCGCAACCCATCGCGCGGTTCCGGGTACTGACCCGTGCGCCGGGGGGCCGCAGCCTGGTGCTTCGCGACGACCGCGTGCTCGGCCGACGTCGGACCAGTGCGGCAACGATGTCCTCGCTCGTCTGGGGGGTGAACCGGTGGATCCTGGACGCCGCGAGCGGGGAACACCTCCTCCTCCACGCAGGCGGTGTCGCCGCGGCAGACGGCCGTGCCCTCGCGCTCATCGCGCCCAGCGAGTCGGGGAAATCGACGCTGACCCTGGGGTTGCTCGACCGTGGCTACGGGTACCTCTCTGACGAGGCCCTGGCGCTGCACGACGACGCGATCGTCCACGGCTACCCCAAGCCCGTGTCCATCGACCGGGGATCGATGCCGCTGTTCGATCAGCTGCGTCCGAGCTACCAGGACGAGCGTGCGCAGTACGTGGAGGCGCAGTGGCACATCCCCGCCCGCCGGGTCTCGTCGACGGTCGATCGTGGCCGGCTGGTCGCCCTGGTGTTCCCGTCGTACACCCCGGGGCAGGCGCTCTCGCTCAGACCGGTCGCCGGCGGGGAGAAGCTCCGCAGGGCCGTCGACTCCGTGTTCGCGCCGGACAACGGCGCCCGTGTGCCTCTGGCGTACGTCCAGCAGCTCGCTCGCCGTGTCGACGGGCTCCCGGCGTACGTCCTGCACTCCTCCGACGTCGCGGCGGCGTGCGACCTCCTGGCTGAGCTGCTCGACCATGACGGGCGGCTCGGCGCTCGCAGCGGGTCCTCGTGACGCGGCGGTTCGGATCAACCGGGGGTGAATCCGACGAGCTGGATGCTCAGGAACCGGTCGCCGACGTTGAGCGGCTGCGAGCAGGAGGTGTGCACCCGGAAGCGCTGGACGCAGTCCGGGTCGTCGACCGGCATGATGCGGAAGGAGTTGTTGGGCCCCACCTTGCCGTTCGCGTAGAGCGCCGGCGGCGTGAACGTCTCGTTCGGCCCGACCTCGGTGCTCCACTCGGGGTCCTCGCCAGACGCCTGCGAGTCGTTGCGCCAGAACTCGATCTTCACCCTGCCGGGGTTGCCCGTCAGATCGCAGCAGCCGGACCGTAGGACGACGTCGTTCCCCGGCTCGAGGACAGCGACGTTGCACGCGCTGGGCACGTACCGCCACGTGAGGCTGAGTGGCATTCCACCATCCGGGCACGCATCGGTGTCCGTCGTGGCTGCTGCCGGACGCATCCCGACGGTCTGCACGATCGGTGTCGCCCACAGCGCGGCGGCGCCGACGACGAAGCCGGTGCGCTGCAGCATCTCCCTGCGGCTGACGGCACCGGCTGTGGTGTCGGCAACGTGCTCGACGTGCTCGTCCATCTGGGATCCCCTGCATCAACGTCGGCGACCGAAGGCCGGGCGCGCGTACGACAACGTTCGGGCGTCCGCCCGCGGTGACGTTGCCGGGGGTGAGGATAAACCCACACCGCCACTCAGAGCAACTGCAGACCGGCGATTCTCGGCTGATTGCCACGCTGCGTGAGACCCTGCGGCCGCCTAGCGCGCTAATAGTTACGCAGCGTTGCACATGGCCCGAGCGCTGCACGCTCTGCGCCCATGGGAGCCCGTGCGCGTTCCCGCGTCCTCCGCCCCGGGTGGTCCGACCGCGTCGCCCCACTCAGGTGCGTGCCAGCGCGTGGAGTGCACAACGCAGGGCGTCGAGCCCGTCCCAGGCAGGCGCGAGGTCGCCGACCGTCGGCAACAGCGTTGACAGGCCGACCAACAGCTCCGGAGAGAGCCGCTGCTCGCGGTCGAGGACCTGCATGCCGGCCTGTCCGACCCTGGCAGCGGTCGTGTGCTCGCCCCCGTCGGTGGTCCAGGTGGCGATCGGGAAACGTCCCGACACGGCGCACCCGGCGTCCCGGTCATCGACATCCAGGGCCGCGATCCGCTCGGAGATCTCCGGTGCCGACAGCGGCCACCTCGGTGCCGGCACCACCACCTCGCCGGCGGCGATGTCGAGGACGACCCAGCTGCGCTCCACGAGGCGGAAGCCGGCACGCTCCCAGCGTCGCAGGTCGTCCACGATCGCGCGCCGCAGCGGACCCGGGAGCAGGTGCGCCTGCGCGTCGCGCACCAACACCGTCACGTCGAACAGCGTCTCCACCCCCGCTGCCCGGACATCACGCACGTCCAGCTCGTGCCACAGGGTGTCGAGGGTCCGACGTACCGAGCGCGATCGCATCGCACGCACGAAGGTCCGGTACAGCCGGTGGATCTCCGCCACCCCGTCATCGGCGCGCGGGCTCAGCCACAGGGAGTAGTTGCGGTCGGGAAGGGCACCCGGCACCACACGCTCCGCGAACAGCTCCCGCAGCAGCACGCCGACCTCCGGCGCGTTGACGCGCACACCCAGCACGAAGCCGCCGGCGGACACGGGCACCACTTCCTCGTGCCAGGCGAGCTGGTCCACCTGCCGCAGGCAGGAGGTGCACGGCACCTCGAGGTAGACGGGGGCAGCCAACGCCTCGTTGCGTGCCATCAACGCTCCTGACGTGCGTGCGACGGGTGAGGTGTCCGCCGGCGACGTTCCCGGTCCGGTCGGGAGCGCTGTGGCCGCAGCCGGCCTGCCGCCCGGAAGCCTCGGACCGGTGGCACGCTCCACCACCCGCGCGGATCGGCTCCGTCGATGACGGTCGACGTACTCGCTGCTCGCACCCTCAGCGGCGGGATCCCGCGCGGCTGACGTCACCGTCACCGCTCAGCTCCGCGGTGTCGTCGCCGTCGACAGCGGAGGTGGCCAGCAGCAGCGCGCGCACCGCATCGTCATCTCGCACGTCGACGCGGGTCTCCAACTGCCGGACCAGGGCCGCCACGCTCCCGTTCTCACCCACCGGGGGGTGCAGGCGGATCACCTTCGAGTGGTCGGTCGGCTCGGGGTGCTCCTCCTCGGTGTGGAGCTCCTCGGAGAGCTTCTCTCCCGGTCGAAGCCCCGTCACCTCGATGTCGATGTCGACGCCGACGCGGTGGCCGGCCAGCGAGATCATCCGCCGGGCGAGATCGATGATGCGCACGGGTTCACCCATGTCGAGCATGAAGACCTCGTGGTCATCGGCGAGGGCTGCTGCCTGCAGGACCAGTTGCACGGCCTCGGGGATGCTCATGAAGAAGCGCGTCATATCCGGGTGGGTCAGGGTCACCGGTCCACCTTCGCTGATCTGGCGCATGAAGGTGGGAACGACGCTGCCACGGCTGCCCAGCACGTTGCCGAAGCGTACGGCGCACCAGGTCGCATCCTCCGGGGTCCCGGACAACACCACCTGCTCGGCCAGACGCTTCGAGGCCCCCATGACGCTGCGGGGTCGGACCGCCTTGTCCGTGGAGATCAGCACGAAGTGGCCGACCCCGGCCTCCCGGGCAGCCGTTACGAGGTTGGCCGTCCCGAGCACGTTGGTAGCTGCCGCCTCCGAGGGGTGGTCCTCGAGCAGCGGCACGTGCTTGTTGGCCGCGGCGTGGAACACGATCTCCGGGCGGTGCTCACGGAACGACCGACGGAGCCGGCCGAGGTCCCGGATATCGAGCAGGACCGGGGTACCGCGCCCCTGGATCGCCGCCATGGCGTCGAAGAGGTGCGTCTCGTCCCGGTCGAGGACGATCAGGGCGGACGGCTCGTACTCCACGACCTGGCGCACGATCTCCGAGCCGATGGAACCACCGCCACCGGTCACCAGCACCCGTTTGCCCTTGACCATCCTGCGGACCCCGTCAAGGTCGGTCGACACGGGCTGGCGACCCAGGAGGTCGTCGATCGACAGGTCGCGGACGTCGCGCAGCTGCGGCGCGCTGTGCATGAGCTCGGTGACGCTCGGCACCACCCGCAGCTGCACCTCGAGTTGCGCGGCCGCGTCGGCAACGCGGCGTACCAGCGCGGAGTCCGCGGTGGGGATGGCCAGCAGGACCTGGTCGACGGAGTAGCGCTGACCCACCTCGACGATGTCGTCCAGGGTGCCGGCGATGGGCACATCGGCGATCCAGCGGCCGACCTTACGGAGGTCGTCGTCGACCAGGGCGACGACCTGCATCGACGGTGTGCGGCTACGGCTGAGCTCGCGCAACAGGCCGCTCCCGGAGCTGCCGGCGCCCACCACCAGCACCTGCGGCCCCTCGGTGCGCTCGCGACGACGGAAGGCGAACAGTCGCGACTGGAAGCGCAGCACCCCGAACAGTCCCATGGCGACCAGCCCACCGGTCATCGCGACCGACAGGGGGACGAAGCGCTCCCAGGCGACGACGAAGGTGGTCAGGACGACCGTTGCGGACCCACCGGTCAGCAGGATCCGCTTGGCCTCGAGGATGCTGGCATGCTTCCACACGGGGCCGTAGAGCCCGCCGAGCCGGTTGGCGCCCAGGTGCACGACGACAGCGACGGGGATGAAGCGGACGAAGCCCTCCCAGACACCTGTCGGGACCGCCAGCTCGTAGCGCACGGCGAGCATCAGCGTGTAGGCGGTCAGCACCAGCACGGCGTCGAGCAGCAGCAGGGCCACGTCCGCCACCCCGGTGATGGAGCGGCTGGCCACCGTCGCCCACAGCTGCTGGCCGCGGGAGCGTGGACGCAGCGCCGGATGCTCGCGACCCGCCCCGTTCACCGCTGCCATGGCTCGACTTCCATCCGGTCGATCGCGACTCCGTACCTCATCACTCGCTGCCTCCGTATCGGCGCGCGTTCGCCACCACTTTACGCTATCTCCGAGCGCTGTTGTTCAGCCGTCGTCAACGCGCCGCCTCTGACGCGGCCGAGGACCGTGGCGCGGGGTGCCACGTCACGACCGGGCCGGATCCGTGAGCCGGACGCGCACCAGGGTGTCGGCGGTCACCGTGCCGGACACCACCGCGACGCCCTGCTCGACCTCGGCGACCAGTTCCACACCATCGCCGTGCACGCCCATGCCCGTACCGTCACCGCCGCCCACCACCTCGACGCTGCCCACCGCCCACCCCTGCGGTGGCGCGATCCGCACCTCCACCAGGTCAGGGATGGCTTTCGCCTGGCGCCACAGGTCCAACTCGTACACCAGGGCGGTCTGTTCCCGGGTCAGCGGGACGTCACCCTCCAGCTCCACCACCACGCGCGAGCGCTCCTGTGAGGGGGTCAACAGGAACGTGTCCACCACGGTGAGGTCCCGAAAGGTGCTCACCCGACCGTTCGGCGCGTGCCCGTCCTCCGCAGTGAGCTCGCCGATGGCGGTCCCCGGTGGCGCCCACAGGCTGAACCAGGTCCGGTTGGTCCCCGGGTCACCCTCGAAGCAGCGGTTGCGACCATCGGGCACGTAGCAGCTGCCGAGCACGTAGAGGTTCCGGCCGGAGGTCGGCAACGGGTTGTCGACCGCGATACTGGCGGTGCCGCGCCGGCGCGCGTGCCACCGCCCATCGTCGTCCCGACGGAGCCGGTCGATGGTCAGGTCCAGCGAGAGCTCGTGCCCGAGGTGCACGTCCTGCTTGCCGCCAACCACGTTGTTGGCGGTCAGCGCCAGCAGATCAGCATCCTCACGCGGGGTCAGCGAACCGGTGACGTTGACCGCGTCGAGCGCTTCCTGCACGTCGTCGTCGGTGCTGTGGACCTGCAGGTGCCGCTGCGTCGCCGCCTCGGCGATCGCCCCGACCATCTCCGGCCCTTCCAAGCCGCGGACCACCTCGCCGAAGGCTGCGTCGCCGACGTGTCGCAGCAGCTCCTTGCGCTCAGGGCTCGCGCCGAAGCCGTAGACCTCGTAGAGTTCATCGGTCACGAACCGTGCGAAGTCGTCCGCGGGCAGGCCGTCCTCGTAGCCGGTGGCAGCCGCTGCCTCCTGCGGCAACGGCAGCGGATCGGCGTTGACCTGCAGCAGGGACTCCAGCCCCAGCGCATCGAGGAGGATGACGCCGTCGAGGGGTTCGCCGACCTTGAGCTCGTAGAGGTTGAGGATCGCGGTGGCGGTGGTCGGCAGGTCCGGATCGAGGTTGATGTTGGGGAACGATCGTGCGCCGGAGACCACGTCGTAGCGGGCCAGGAAGCCGGGGTCGGACCCGGGAGGGTTGACCGGCGACAGCCCGATCGTCCGGATCCGCTCCACTCCGGTCTCACCCTCCGGCACCGCGGCGTCGTCGAAGGGGTCGTAGTCCTCGGTGGCGCCGAAGGCGATGGCCCCGTCGTCCACCTGCAGCACCGCCCAGAAACCGATGAGACCACCGGTCCCCCGGAGCTCCGCGGAGGTCTGCACCCCCACGAAGTAGCGTTTGGGTCCCTGTGCGCCGAAGAAGCTGGGCAGGGCCGCCGTCAGCGCCTCCGTGCGCCCGAGGACGTCGATCAGCTCGTCGGCGAGGATGAGGGTGTCCTCGCGGCCGTCGATGACCTGCTGCGGCACCCACCCGTCCTTGACCTCGCGGAGCGTGTCCCGCGCGGCGGTGAGCCGGTCGGTCGGCAGCTCCTCGAGGAGACGCGAGGCCCGCTCCATGGGGGCGAGGTCGATCCGGCCGTCGACCACGGCAACACCCAGCCCCTGGGTCAGCAGCTCGTCGCCCTGCTCAAGCCCCACATCGGCCACCTCGGCAGCGGCGGCGGCGACCTCCACGACCTCCCGGGTCACCTCGATGCTGGGGCCGAGGTAGGGGACCCAGCTCAGCATCGACCAGGTACGGCGTCCAGCGCGCCGCTCGGCATCGTCCACCTCCGCCTGTGCGCGGTCCAGGGCCGCGCGCGTCGCGGGGAGATCCACGTCGCCGAGCGCGCTCCGGGCCTCGGTGACGGCCACCCGGGCCTCGTTCAGCGCACTCCGGACCGCCAACAGGTCGGTGCCGACGGCCGCGCCCAGGCCGAGACCACCCAGCAGCAGCACCGCGAGGAGTACCCGAGCGGTGGTCCTGGTCCGCGGCGAGACGCCCGGGGCAGCGGTACCTCCCCACGGTCGCCGTCGTCGCGGAGCGCCGGCAGTGCCGCCACCATCCGACTGGCCGGACCACAGGTCGCTCATCCGCCGCCCTCCATCCTTCAGCGACACCCATCGGCAGGCGGCGGCCAGCTCTGTACCGGATGCGCGGGCAGTGCCCGTGTGCTCAGAACCCCCGGCTCACCGGGCGCCGTACTCGACGCGGGTGCGTCGGACAGCGACGACACCGAGGCCCAGCAGGACAGCACCGAAGAGGGCGAGCACCAGCGCATCGACCCCGGTGCGCTGCAAGGTGGTGCCGAGCACGGCCGGAGCCACATCTTCCTCGTCGTCGGCCACGACCTCCACATCGACGTCGACCGTGTCATCGACCTCGTCATCGTCGTCGGGGTCAGGGTCACCCACGTCCGGCAGGACGCCGATGATGTAGATGGAGCACACCTCGCTGAGCGTCTGGCCCTGCTCCGCGAGGAAGTGGGCGGTCACGTCGACGAACCTCTGCTGCTCGTCGCTGGCGACGTCGTCCTCGGACAGGCCGCGCGCCGCAGCCGTGTACGCGTCCACACCGAAGAAGGCGGCGAAGCGGTCGTCGAAGACCCCCGGGTTGAGGTCGGCGTTGGCCTGGGCGACCCCCACCGCGCACTGCAGGGCCGTGACACCCTCGATGCGCTCCCCCGTGTCCACGTCGATCTCGTCGTCAGCATCCTGTGCCGCCGCCGGCGCCGTGAGCACGCCGAGCAGCAGCACGGCGACCATCGCGGTCACCCTGGTCATCCTTGGCCCCATGTTCGCAACCACCGTTCCGTGTCGGGCGTCGTCGGGTGCGCGGACTACGAGCCGTCTGATCGACCGGCAGGTCGACAGCCTTGATCCTGCAGCGACGACCGCTCCCCGTTATGGGAATCGTCACGCTCCGCGGTCAGCAGCGTACACCTGTCGACGCCCCCGGAACCACTACTGCAAGCATCCGCGCGCGATGTGCACGCTACGCGCTCACGAACGCCCTCCGATGCGGGACGCAGCGTACGTACCGCTCAACGCAGCGTCAGCTCCGGGCGATCGGGAACCCGAACGGCCGGTCGGCTGCCGGCCGGCGTGCTCAGTCCACCGACGTCGCGGCGTACTCGGGGAGGGTCTCGAACCAGCGGATCGTCGCCGCCAACCCCTCCTCGAAGGGCACCGGTTCCACCCCGGGGAGCAGCTCCGCGAGCCGCGAGCCGTCCGCCTGCGAGTGGCGTACGTCACCGGGACGTGGGGCCAGGTGCGCGCGCTCCAACTCCCGATCGAGCTGCGCACCGATCGACGCTACGGTCTCGACGATCGAGCGCCGTGAACCGAAGGCGAGGTTGACCGGCTCCTCGCTGATCACCTGCCGTTCGACGGCTGCGGTGATCGCACCGGCGACGGAGCCGACGTAGGTGAAGTCGCGGGTCTGGTGACCGTCCCCCTCGATCGGGATCGGGAGCCCACGCAGCGCCGCATCGACGAAGGTGGGGATCGCCGCGGCATAGGCGTGGCCGGCGGCCTGGAGGGGGCCGTAGACGTTGAAGAAGCGGAACGCCAACACGGGGAGCGCGTAGCAGTGCCCGTAGGCCAGGGCGTAGGCCTCCGTGGCCTGCTTGCTGACCGCGTAGGGCGACAGCGGGTGGGTGCGCAGGTCCTCGGACTTCGGCAGCGTCGGGTTGGCGCCGTAGACCGACGAGGAGGAGGCGACGATCACGTGCGGGCGGTTCTGCGCCCGTCGTGCGGCCTCGAGTACCTCGATGGAGCCGGTCGCGTTGACGTGGTGGCTCGCGAGCGGGTCGGCGATCGAACGGGGTACCGACGGACGCGCCGCGAGGTGGACGATCGCGTCGGTGACCGGACCCGCTCCCGGGCTGTCGCCTCCTGCGCCGATCACGACGTCGAGGAGGTCACGGTCGAGGATGGAGCCCTCATGGAAGGAGACCCGCGGCGCCTCCAGCCCGGCGAGGTTGTGCGCCGAACCGCTGGAGAGGTCGTCGATCACCGCCACCTCGGTGTCGGTGTGCTCGACGAGGTGGCGGACGAGGTTGGCGCCGATGAAACCGGCGCCGCCGGTGACCACGATGCGCACGGGCTGGCCCCTTCTGGGTCGTGTCTGGGACGTCTGGACGAGGTTGCGCTGCCGGACGGGGGCACGGGTGGCGGGCCGATGGCGGGTGCGTTCGAGCTTGCGGCGCTGTTCCCCGGCGTGCGGGGCTTCCCCGTGTGCGGGCGTCCGGCGCCGACCCTACTGGCACCCGCCGCGCCGCGCGTCCCGCCGCGACGGCTCCACCGCACGGTCGCACCGCTGCCGTAGGGTTACGACCCACACCGCCACCACGACCACCGCGTGCCTGCCGAGGCCGACCGTGACCGAGTACAGCGCCAAGTCCATCAGCGTCCTCAAGGGCCTCGAGGGCGTGCGCAAGCGTCCCGCGATGTACATCGGCTCCACCGACCCCCGGGGCCTGCACCATCTGGTGTGGGAGGTGGTCGACAACGCCGTCGACGAGCACCTCGCCGGCCATGCCGGACGTATCACCGTGCGGCTACGCGCCGACGCCGGCGTCGAGGTGACCGATGACGGCCGCGGCATCCCCGTCGACCTGCACCCGACCGAGCAGCTGCCGGCGGTGGAACTGGCGCTGACCACGCTGCACGCCGGCGGCAAGTTCGACCAGCAGTCCTACGCCGTCTCCGGCGGGCTCCACGGCGTGGGCGTGTCCGTGGTCAACGCGCTGTCCACACGCACCGAGGTGGAGGTCACCCGGGACGGGTCGCTGTGGACCATGGCCTTCGAGCGCGGACCCCGCGTGGCCCCGCTGGAGAAGGTGAAGAGGTCCCGCGGGTCAGGAACGCTCGTACGGTTCTGGCCGGACCCGGAGGTGTTCGAGACCACCAGGCTCGACCACGACACGATCGCGCAGCGGCTCCGGGAGACCGCGCTGCTCAACCCTGGGCTGGAGCTCACCCTGGTCGACGAGCGCGACGGGCGCTCGGCCACCTACCGGTTCAAGGATGGGCTGGCCGACTTCGTCTCCGAACTGCTGGGCGGGCGCGAAGCGCTCACCCCGACGATCCGCGTCGCCGACCAGCGCCAGTGGGACGGTCACCCCGTGGCGCTGGACGTGGCCTTCACCTGGTCCGACGGCTTCCACGACGACCGGCTGCGCTCGTACGTCAACGTGGTCCGCACCGCCGACGGTGGCACCCACGAGGAAGGCTTCCGCCGGGCGATGACCACCACGCTGAACCGGTTCGGGCGGGACACCGGGGCGCTGTTGAAGAAGGACCCCAACCTGACCGGCGATGACGTGCGTGAGGGCCTGGTCGCGGTGGTCTCCATCAAGCTTCCCGATCCGCAGTTCGAGGGCCAGACCAAGGGCCGGCTCGGCTCCACCATGGCACGGCAGTACGTGGAGCAGGTCGTGGCCGAGTCGCTGTCGGCGTGGCTGACCACACACAAGGCCGCGGGCCGGCGGATCATCAAGCGCGCCGCCGTGGCCGCCAAGGCCCGCCAGGCCGCCAAGGCGGCCCGTGAGCTCACCCGCCGCAAAGGTCTGCTGGACTCCCAGTCGGCCGGGCTGCCCGGCAAGCTCGCCGACTGCACCTCCCGTGACCCCTCGGAGACCGAGCTGTACGTGGTGGAGGGCGACTCTGCCGGCGGCTCCTCGAAGGCTGCCCGGGACCGGCACACGCAGGCGATCCTGCCGCTGCGCGGCAAGGTCCTGAACGTGGAGAAGGCGCAGCTGACCCGGGTGCTGGAGAACGCGGAGATCCAGGCGCTGGTCAAGGCGATCGGGACCGGGGTCGGCGACGCCTACGACCACGACCGGCTGCGCTACGACAAGGTCATCCTCATGGCTGACGCCGACGTGGACGGCGGGCACATCACCACGCTGCTGCTGACCTTCTTCTACCGCCTGACGCCCAAGCTGATCGAGAAGGGCCACCTCTACCTCGCGCAGCCGCCGCTCTACCAGCTTCGCCGCGGCAACACCGTGGCCTACGCGATGAGCGACCCGGAGCGTGAGCAGCTGCTCAGGACCACCTTCAAGCGGTCGCAGAAGGTGGAGGTCCAGCGGTTCAAGGGGCTCGGTGAGATGGACGCCGACCAGCTGTGGGCCACCACCATGGACCCGCAGCGCCGCACCCTGCTGCGGATCAACATCGAGGACGCCGCGCGGGCCGATGAGCTGTTCGTGCTGCTGATGGGCAACCAGACCGACCCGCGCCGCGAGTGGATCGTCGGACACGCCCACTTCGCGGAGAACGTGGACGTGTGAGCGGCACCGCCCGATCCGCCTCGCGCCGGCCACGCGTGCACCCAGCCCGGCAGGCTGGTGCGCGCGGGTCGGGGCGTCGCGCTGGAAGGCGCAGACCAGCACGTTGACACCAGGAACGATCACCTCGGTGTCGCCGCCTCGTCCACCAGGGCCCGCGCTTCGGCGGCGTGCAGCTGGGCGTCGGGCAGGTCGACGGTCGTCCGCATGCACCGGAGCACACGCTCCCGCTTCTACCATCACGCTCCCGGGAGGACGACCGCTGATGCGCCACGTCGAGCTCGACCCCTACGCCGAGGTGAACTGGGCCACCGCCACCCGCTGCAAGGCGAACCTCCACGCGCACACCACCTGCTCCGACGGTGCCCTCTCCCCGGCCGAGGTGATCGACGCCTACGCGGCTCGCGGCTACGACGCGCTGGCGATCACCGACCACGACACCTACGGCAACGACTCCGGCACCGGGGCGGCGACCTGGCCGTGGAGCGCCCACGGGCGTGACCCTGACGAGCTCGGCATGCTGGCCGTACGCGGTACGGAGTTCACGGGCGATCCTGTCAGCGCGAGCATCCCGCACCTGACCAGCTGGTTCCACGACCTATGGCGGCCCGAGGACCCCTTCACCGCGCGCAACGAGGACCTCGACTGGATCCTGACCACCCTGGACGAACGCGGGGCCGCCTCCGCATGGGCGCACCCCACCCGGGGCGGCGAGCTCCGGGTGCACGGCGGTGCAGCGGACTGGTTCGTCGAGCGGCACCTGCGCCACGCGCACCTGCGCGGGTTCGAGGTGTACTCGGGCACGGGGCGGCGTTCGCCGATCGACTCCTCGGCGTTGTACGACCGGGTTCTTACCCTGCAGCGCCGCCGAGGGGTCGGGGTACCGCTGTGGGCCAACGCCGCTGACGACTCCCACGCCGCCGACGAGATCGGGTTCGACTACCACGTCCACCTGGTGGAGGAACGGTCCACCGCGGCGCTGCGCGACTCGCTGGAGCGTGGCAGCTACCTGGTGGTGCAGGATCCGGAGGGTGGCCGCCTCGAGCGCCATCTCGACGACGGCGACGGCTTCTGGACCGCCGCGCCGGCGGTCACCCGCCTCGAGGTCGGCCGGTCGGCGATCCGCATCGACGCCGAACGCTGCGCGCGCATCGAGTGGATCTCCGACGGCGAGGTGGTGCACACGGGTGCAGCCCTCCACCTCGATGCCGCCGGGTTGGGCAGCTACGTACGGGCGGTGCTCCACGGCGACCGGGGCGCCCGAACGCTGACCCAGCCGTTCCTCCTCGCGGTGCCGGCCCCCTGACCAGCACCTCCACCTGGGTGTCGACGGGTCCGTGTCGTGGTCCCCGCCCACCTCGGCGGCCGCGCTCACCCCCTGAGGAGCCCCTCCACCTCGGTGCAGATCTCGTCGAGCTCCTCATCGGTCAGCGACGAGCCAGAGGGCAGACACAGCCCGTGGTCGAACAGCTGCGCCGACACCGCTCCGCCGAGCACGCGGGCCTCGGCGAACAGCGGCTGCAGGTGCATCGGCTTCCACACCGGCCGCGCCTCGATGCCACGGGCACGTAGGTGCAGGCGGACCTGCTCGCGGTCGGTGCGCGCCACATCGGGATCGATGGTCAGGCAGGTGAGCCAGGCGTTGTCACGACCGTCGTCAGCGCTGGGCTCCGGGGCGAAGCGCACGCCGGGCAGGTCTCCGAGACGCTGCCGGTAGGTGTCGCGGTTGTGGCGGCGGCGGGCGATCTTGTCCTCGAGGTGGGCGAGCTGCCCCCGGCCGAGCGCCGCCAGCAGGTTGCTCAGCCGGTGGTTGTAGCCGAGCTCCGAGTGCTCGTAGTGGGGGGCGGGGTCGCGCGCCTGGGTCGCCAGGAAGCGGGCGCGGGCCGCCACCTCGGCATCCTCGGTGACCAGCATCCCGCCGCCGGAGGTCGTGATGATCTTGTTGCCGTTGAAGGAGAACACGCCGAGGTCGCCGAAGGTCCCGGCGTGCCGCCCCCCATGGACCGAGCCGAGGGCTTCCGCAGCGTCCTCGATCAGCCGCACGCCGTGTGCGCGGCAGAGCGGCTCGAGTCGGTCGTAGTCGGCGCAGACGCCGTAGAGGTCGACGGCGACCAGGGCCGTGTACGGGGGCTCGCCGGCGCGCGCGGCCCGATCGAGCTCCGCCTCGACGAGGTCGACATCGAGGTTCCAGTCGGTGTCGCTCGCACGTGCGTCGACGAAGACCGGTTCCGCACCGAGGTAGAGGATCGGGTTCGCGGTGGCCACGAAGGTCATGCTGGCGCACAGCACGCGGTCGCCTGCACGGACGCCGGCGAGGCGGAGGGCGAGGTGGAGCGCTGCGGTGCCGGAGGCCAGCGCCACGGCGTGGCCGGCACCGACGCGATCGGCCACCTCGCGCTCGAAGGCGTCGACGTGGGGGCCCAGCGGAGCGATCCAGTTCGAGTCGAAGGCGTCGAGCAGCAGCTCGCGCTCCGCGGGACCCACGTCCGGTGGGGAGAGGAGGATCCGGATCGGTGGGTCCTGGGGTGGCGCGGGCGGGGCGGACGCGTCGGGCATCGCGCCGGTCGCGGACGCCTTGGGGTCTTTGGGCGTCGCGGGCGCCTCGGGCGCCTCGGGGTCTTCGGGCGTCGCGGGCGCCTCGGGTTCTTCGGGCACGGGCTGTGCTCCCTCCGGGGTGGTGGTGCCGGGCCGGGCCGGGCCGGGCCGGGCGGGTGGGGCGGGCGGGTGGGGCCGGTACCCCGGCAGCATGCCCGCCGGCTGAGCCGTTCGCCCAACCCCCGGTACGCATCGGACCAGGATCGCGGTGGGGTCGTTCTCGTGCACGCGGCGCCCGCTCGCTGCGACGCTCGTCCAGACCCCTTCAGCCATCGAGCGCCGTGGTGAGGGCGAACTCGGCGCCCCGGACGGTGGTGGGGACGACCTCGGCAGCCCGGATGGTGGCGGAGAACGCAGGGCCGCATCCTCCGGCGGGACGACGCCGAGGTGGAACGCCGCGCTGGTCGGTGGATCGCGCTGACCTGGCACGAGCCAGGGACCCTCACCGGCCTGGTCGAGTCGCTCGAAGCCCGCCACCTGTGCTCGTTCCGATGGATAACGCCGACCGGACAGCGACCACGCGCCGGCAACGCCGCACCGGTCGAGATGCTGCTGACGACGGACGCCAAGGTGGTCCGCCTCGAGCTCACGGAGAGCGGCTTCGGATACCTGCCCGTCAGCGACGACCGCAAGGCGGCCTTGGTCAGGCAGAACCCGCAGGGAGGTGATCACGCCCTCGCCAACCTGCGTCGACTCGCCCGAGGCGGCGAGCACTGACGACACCGTCGCGTGGCTGCTCCGGTGCCGTGGCCTATCGCCCCGTGGCTGGTGCCCCCGGTGGCTGCTGCCGTCCCGTGGCTGATCACCCCGTAGCCCGTACCCCCGGTGGCTGCTGCCGTCCCGTGGCTGATCACCCCGTGGCTGGTGCCCCACCGACGTTCGCGTGCGCTCAGCGCTTCCGACCTCACGCTTGCCGCCCGCCTATCCACATCTACGACCCGAACGCTTGCCTATCGAACACCTGTTCGTATACAATCGCGACTCGTCCACCGCACCCCCTGGCGCGCACCGCGGGGACAGCCCGAAGCGTTCCCGGCGTCAACCGACCACCACAGCCACCTTCCGCCGCACCTCGGGTGTGGCCCGCAACAGGGATCCCGATGACGCGCAGCCACCGTTGTGACCGGCGACACCGCCGGTTCACGCGTGCGCCCGTCACAGATCAGCTCCAGCGGTCGGACTCCTACCCCGCCTCCGGGACCTCGTCTGGCCCCGAGGGACTGGGCGGTGCGTCAGGGCTGCGTCTCGGAGGCATGGCTGCGGAGGCGTCCGCCTCCTACGACGCTGCCGACGCCTCGGTGGATCCGCTGCTGGCCCGTCTGCGTGGGGTGGCCGAGGAGGTGGTAGGGCTCGATCTGGACGCCCACTCCGACGAGCAGCTCGGTGCGTACCTGGCGGGGTTGCGGCGGCCCCTGGCGATGCTGGAGGCCGCCCGCGCCAGGTTGATGGCCGCCTTGGAGGACCGGGCCGCGGCCCGGCTCCCTCCCGGTGGGAACGGGCGTGCCGCCCGTGATGAGCAGCGCCGTGAGCTGGCCGACAGCCAGCGGATCCCGCGCACACGTGCCAAGCGGGAGGCGGAGGCGGGTCGAGCGGCCCAGCAGCACCAGGCCACCGGGGCGGTGTTCGCCGACGGCGACATCGGCCCGGAGCACGTCCGGCTGATCGCCGAACTCCTCTCCCAGGTCGCCCCTGACACCCGCGAGCGGGTGGAACGACAACTCCTCGACCTCGCCCGCGACTGCGAGCCGGTCGCCTTCGGCCGTAAGGCCCGTGCCCTTGTGATCGCGCTCGCGCCTGAGCGGACCGCGGAGGCCGACCGCCGCAAGGAGGCCCGCCGTGAGCTGCGTGTGGCCGACACCGCGGACGGCCATCTGGTGTTCTCCGGACGGTTGTACGGCACCTCCGCCGAGGTGGTGCGCACCGCGCTGGACGCCTTCCGACGGTTCGACACCCCTGACAGTCCCCGCACCACCGAACAGCGCAACGCCGACGCCCTGGTGCAGCTGTGCGACGTGGCCTTGAAGGCCGATGAAGCTCCCACACGTCACGGTGCCCGCCCCCATGTGGTGGTGCTGGTCAACGCCGAGGACCTGCAGGGTGGCAGTGGTGTGGCGACCTTCGGGCACTCTGGACAGCCGGTCAACCTGGCCCAGGTCCGCCGGCTGTTCGCCGACAGCCTGGTCAGCCGGGTCGCCTTCACCGCCGAAGGTGCACTGGTCGAGGCCTCCGCCGGGGTCCGGACCGTCCCGGCAGCGCTGTGGCGGGCGTTGCTGGCCCGCGACGGGGGCTGCACGTGGGACGGCTGCACCGCGCCGCCCTCCTGGTGCGATGTCGCGCACGGCAACGTGCCCTTCCGCGCCAACCAGCCGTTGCATGCCGGTGACGCTGCCCTGCTGTGTCGCCGACACCACACCCGCTACGACCACGGCCCCTACCGCATGGTCATCGACGGCACGGACGTGTCGTACCTGCGGCTCGACACCGACGGCCGCCCGCTGGGTGCACCCAACCCCACCGCCAACGGCCCCACGACCCGCACCGGCAGACCACGACCGAACGGGTCCCCAGATCCGGCGTCCCCGCGCGCCACCACGACCCCGAGGCAGCGTCCAGACCACGCGCACGGTGATGACGCCGCCACCCCCCGTGGCAGCACGGCGTCCGGCCGGGCAGGACCCGACCACCGACCATCCGGCGGGCCACCAGCCGAAAGCCGCGCCGGCACTACACCACCACCAGCACCACCCAACGCGCCGCCCAACGGGGCAACGAGCACGCCGGTGAGCGCGCCGACCAGCACGTCGACCAGCTCGCCGACCAGCGCGTCGACCAGCACGTCGACCAGCGCGCCGACCAGCACGTCGACCAGCGCGCCGACCAACGAGTCGACCAGCGCGCCGACCAACGAGTCGACCAGCGCGTCGACGGGCGCCGTGCTCGACGGGTCCACGCCAGCAGCCGGCACCACCTCACGTACCGAGGTGGCGGAGACGCCTGCCCCGGCGAGGGATCCAAACCTGGACCCTGCCTTGGAACCGGGCGCGGGTCTCCAACCGACCGGTCAACCCAGCCTGTTCACCGACGGACGCGCCTGACACCCGTCGACGCGGGGGCGTTGGAAGCTGCTCCGCAGCTGACCGGGCCGGGTCCTCCACGTCCGGCGGCGGGTGCTCTACCGTGCCGGCGCCCGCGTCCCCCACCGACGCGGGGCCCCGACCCGGACCGGCCGATAGCCGGGCCACCCAGGGCACGACGTCCCACACCGGCCCGTACCCCACCACCTCGGAGTCGCACACCCGTGGCGAAGCAACCCGCCCTCACCGCCGGAGAGATCCGCGACGTCTCCCTGGAGTCGCGGATGGAGCAGTCCTTCCTCGACTACTCGATGTCAGTGATCGTCGGGCGCGCCCTGCCCGACGTGCGCGACGGCCTCAAGCCCGTTCAGCGCCGCATCCTGTACTCGATGTGGGAGTCGGGGCTGCACCCCGATCGCCCCTACCGCAAGTGCGCCTCGGCGGTCGGCGAGGTGATGAAGACCTACCACCCTCACGGCGACAGCTCCATCTACGACGCCCTGGTGCGCATGGCCCAGGACTTCGCCACCCGCGAGCCGCTGATCGACGGGCACGGCAACTTCGGCTCGATCGACGGCGACCCCCCCGCCGCCATGCGCTACACCGAGGCGCGCCTCTCCCCCATCGCGATGGAGCTGCTCGCCGGCATCGCCGAGGACACCGTCGACGAGGTGGAGAACTACGACGGCTACGACACGGAGCCGGTCGTCCTCCCGGCCCGCTTCCCCAACCTGCTCGTGAACGGCGCCTCGGGCATCGCCGTCGGGATGGCCACCAGCATCCCTCCCCACAACCTCGGCGAGGTGATCGACGCCTGCCTGTACCTGCTCCGCCGGCCCGACGCGGACCTCGCCGCCCTGCAACGCCACATCCCCGCCCCGGACCTGCCCACCGGCGCGCGGATCATCGACGGGGAGGGCATCACCCAGGCCTACGCCTCCGGGCGCGGGGCCATCACCATGGAGGCCGTCGCCTCGACCGAGACCCGCTCCGGGAACCTCCCGCGCATCGTCATCACGGAGATCCCCTACCAGGTCAACAAGGCAGCCCTGCTCGAGCGCACCGCTGACCTGGTCGCCAACCGCAAGCTCGAGGCGATCCGCGACCTGCGCGACGAGTCGTCCCGTGACGGCATGCGCATCGTCATCGAGCTCAAGCGCGGCGAGGACCCTGCCGCGGTGCTGGAGAGGCTCTACACCCTCACCGACCTGCGCACCAACCTCAACGTCAACATGGTGGCACTCGTCGACGGAGCGCCGCGCACCGTCGGGCTGCGGGACGCACTGACCTACTACCTCGCCCACCAGCGCGAGGTCCTGACCCGCCGGACCGAGCACCGCCTGGCCAAGGCCCGTGCCCGGGCCCACATCGTCGAGGGGCTCCTCACCGCCCTCGACCACCTCGACGAGGTGATCGCGCTGATCCGCGGCTCGGAGTCCGCCAACGTGGCCAAGCAGGGCCTGATGGACCGCTTCGCGTTGTCCGAGGTGCAGGCACAGGCGGTGCTCGACATGCAGCTGCGGCGCCTGGCCGCCCTCGAACGCGCGGAACTCGAGGATGAGTACCAGCAGCTGCTCGATCGCATCGCCCGACTGGAGGAGATCCTGGGTGACGCGGCGGTGCTCGACGCGGTGCTGGCCGAGGAACTGGCGGAGATCAAGCGGGTCCACGCCACCCCGCGCCGCTCCCGCATCGTTGCCGACGGCATCGAGGCCTCCGACGTGCTCGCCGGTGGCTCCAGCGCCGGTTTCGAGGCCCAGGACCTCACCGTGCAGGTCACCCGCGGCGGCTACGCGAAACCGCTGGCACGGCGCCGGACCACGCCCACCCACAAGCACGGGCACGATCCGCTGGCCGCTGTGGTGCGGTGCACCACCGATGACACCCTGCTGATCATCGAACAGACCGGTACGGGTCACCGCGTCGGTGTCGCCGACCTACCGATCGCCAAACCCGCCCAGCGGGGCACCCACCTCGGTGGGGTGCTCGGTGGCGGACCCGACGCGCCGGTGGTCGCCGCCGTGCCGCTGCGCCACGACGGTGACCTCACGCTGGTCACCGCCAGCGCCGCCGGGCTGGTCAAGCGCACCTCGATGGCCGAGTACGCCGATGCCCGGCAGCGTTCCCTGCAGGTAGCCGGGGTCAAGGACGGCGACCACCTGGTGGCGGCGACGGTGTGCAGCGAGGGCGACGACCTGCTGCTGGCTCACAGCGGCGGGTTGGTGACCCGGTTCACCGCCGGTGATGTGCGGGTGATGGGCCGCTCGGCGGCGGGGGTGAGCGGCATGCAGGTGCCGGTCGGGGCCGAGATCGTGGCCTTGAGCGTCGCGCGCGCGGTCGCCGCCGACGGCACGGGCGGCGGTGCCGGCGGCAAGGGCGATAGCGCCGAGGTGGAGGTGCTGACCATCGGTGCCGATGCGACCGCCAAGCGCACACCGCTGGCCGAGTACCCCCGCAAGAACCGTGGCGGGAAGGGACTGCAGACCGGTGCCACCGAGCTGCGCTGGTGCGGCGTGGCCAGTGATCTCCACCTCGGCGACGAGCGGGGCGTGGTGGTCCGGGCTGTCGACCTGGGGATCGGGAAGCGCGCGGGTCGTGCGGTCGCGCTGGCCGACGGCCCGGATCCGCTCACCTCCGTCGTGCCCGAGACGTAGGTCCACAGCGACCGGTCGCACTGCGCAGAGCACGCTGCCGGCGACGAGTTGCACGCCCTACGCGCCGACGACATCGCGACCGGAGGCGGTGGGCGACGAGTTGCACGCCCTACGCGCCGACGACATCGCGACCGGAGGCGGTGGGCGACGAGGCGGCCCGGACGCGCAGCGCGCCGCCGGGCAGACCAGCCCGGCACCGGACGCCGAACCGGTCGGCCACAGCCCGCTCAGGCCTCCTGGGCGGAGAACATCCACAGCTGCATCTCGAGGCCGTTGAGGATCGCGATGAGCAGGTCCTCGCTCGCGACGTCGACGTCGCCCAGACCGTCGAGACGCTGGCGGGTCGCCCGCGCCACCGCCTCGATCCGGTTGGACATCTCCGTGACCACCTCGTCCTGGTGGATCCAGGAGGCCGCCGCAGGATCGGCGGGTGAGTCACCGGCGACACGCTGCACCCGACCGTCGGGCGCCACACCCAACGAGGTCAGCCGCTCCGCGACCTCGTCGGACCACATCCGGTACTGGTCGGTCACCTCGTCGAGATGCTCGTGCAGCGACTTGAAGCGGGTGCCGACGATGCTCCAGTGGAACTGCTTGGCTGTCAGCGACAGGTCGATGAGGTCGACCAGCAGCGGCTGCAGACGGTCACGCACCGCCTCCTGACCGGCTGCATCGAGGGTGGACCGCACGACCGCGGGGGCGGGCGTGCCCTCAGCGGCCGCAGTTGTCGGGCCGGGGGTCTGGGTGGTGGACATCTCCATCTCCTGGGTGTCGTGTGGTTGCGTGTCACGCTGGCACGACGTCCCTACGCGTGCCAAGGCGAGGGTGTCCGATGGCAGGCGCGATGGCCAGTGGTGCTCCTCACGGCGCGGTAGACCGCGGCGCGGTGCGCGCGACCAACCACCTCGGCGCACCTGCTGCTCTACGGTAGGAACGCTGGACGACCACCAACGCCAGGCCACGCACGGACCACGCAGCGTGAGGAGCGACGACGTGCCCCACATCTCCCTCGACGGGACGCAGTTGCGCGCCGTGCGTGACGAGGACGCCGACGCTCTTGCCGCGCTCATCGGTGCCGCCTACGACGAGTACCCCGGCTGCGTGCTCGACCTGCCCGGCATCGACCTCGACCTCACCGCACCGGCCACCACCACCGCCGCCGCCGGTGGTCGATGGTGGGTGCTCGAGCGCGACGGGGTGCTGGTCGGCTCGATCGGCACCGGCCCGCTCGACGCCGACGGTGCGGTGGAGCTCAAGCGGTGCTACCTCGCCGCGGACTTCCGCGGGCGGGGACTGGCCACCCGCCTGATCTCGCGGGTGGAGACCCATGCGGCGGCGCTCGGCGCCACATGGGTGACGATGTGGAGCGACACCCGCTTCACACCGGCCCACCACCGGTATACGAGCCTCGGATACCGCGACAGCGGCGAGCGTCGGCAGCTGTTCGACCCCTCGGACACCACGGAGATCCGGTTCGTCAAGCACCTCGATACCAGCGCCGATCCGGACCCCGAGCCGGTGCACTGGGAGGGCCCCTTCGGCACGGACGTGGTCGTCGCACGCCCGTTGCCCGACGGTTCGGTGCTGCGCGGAAGCGTCGCTGGGCTGCGGTACGACCTCGAGGTGGATCACGCATGGCGCCCGCGCTGCACGACCCTGCAGCACGATGGGCAGCGCATGCGCATCAGCTCCGATGGCGAGGGCCGGTGGTGGCGGGACGGTCAGCCGGCCGAGGAGCTGGCTGGTTGCACCGACATCGGGCTGGAGGTCACCCCCGCCGGACTCCAGGTCGCGGTGCGCCGGCTCGGACTCGGCAGCGGCGAGTCCGGTGAGGCTCGGCTCGCCCTGGTCTCCCACCCTGACGCTCAGGTACGGGCGTTCGACGTGCGCTACGACCGCGCCGGGGTCCACAGCTACCGCCAGCACCTCACCGGGGCCGTGTACGACATCGAGGTTGACGGCTTCGGCCTGCCGGTCACGGTGGGCGATACGTGGCGACGGGTGGAGCCGGAAGGCGCGCTGGCCGGGTGACCGTCGGCGGGTGCAGGGCGCATGGACGCGAAGGGCCCGCTGGCTGGGCGACGGACGGTGTGCGACCTCAGGGCATGCGCGGGGGCGCCCCGCTACCACTTTCGCGGAAGCGACGGCGCCCCTGAGCTCTTGCCGACGGACCGATGTTCGCGGTCCGTAGCGGTTGGGTGCTCAGCCCATCTTCGTGCCGGCGGAGCGCAACTCCTCGGCGGCCTGCACGACCCGAGCGGCCATGCCCTCCTCACCCTTCTGGGCGTAGGAGCGGGGGTCGTAGACCTTCTTGTTGCCGACGTCACCGTCGACCTTCAGCACGCCGTCGTAGTTCTCGAACATGTGGCTGGCGATCGGTCGGGTGAAGGCGTACTGGGTGTCGGTGTCGACGTTCATCTTCACGACGCCGTGGTCCAGTGACTCGTGGATCTCCTCCATCGTGGATCCGGAGCCACCGTGGAACACCAGGTCGAAGGGCTTGTCCTTGCCGAGCTTCTCGCCGACGGCGTCCTGAAGCTCCTTCAACACGCTCGGACGCAGCTTCACGTAGCCAGGCTTGTAGACACCGTGGACGTTGCCGAAGGTGGCGGCAAGCAGGTAGCGGCCCCGCTCCCCCACACCGAGCTTCTCCGCGGTCGCCAGCGCGTCCTCGGGCGTTGAGTACAGCTTCTCGTTGATCTCGCCGACGATGCCGTCCTCCTCACCGCCCACCACGCCGATCTCCATCTCCATGATGGTCTTCCCTGCGGTGCACAGCTCCAACAGCTCCTCGGCGAGACGCAGGTTCTCCTCGAGTTCCACCGCCGAGCCGTCCCACATGTGGGAGTTGAACAGCGGCGCCTCGCCGCGCGCGACGCGATCGGCGGAGATCTGTGCGAGCGGCCGCATGAAGCTGTCGAGCTTGTCCTTCGGGCAGTGGTCGGTGTGCAGGGCGATCGTCACCGGGTACTTCTCGGCGACGACCTTGGCGTACTCGGCGAAACCGGTGGCGCCGACGACCATGTCCTTGACCGTGAAGCCGGACCACGCCGCCGCACCACCGGTTGACACCTGGACGATCCCGTCGCTCTCGGCTTCCGCGAATCCGCGCAGGGCGGCCAGCAGCGTCTGCGACGAGGTGACGTTGATGGCGGGGTAGGCGAAGGCGCCCGCCTTCGCGCGGTCGAGCATCTCCTCGTACTGCTCCGGGGTTGCGATCGGCATCGTGGCCGTCCTTTCGACGGGTCGGCGCCCCGGGCGGGGCGCGGCTTGCGGGTGTGGGTCGGTTGCGCGTGCGCCCCGGGCGGGGCGCGGCCTGCGGGTGTGGGTCGGTTGCGCGTGCGCCCCGGGCGGGGCGCGGCCTGCGGGTGTGGGTCGGTTGGCGGCCTCAGTCGAGGCCTGTTGGTGGGCGGCCTCAGTCGAGGCCGACGGCATCGGCGAGCGCGCGTGCCACCGCTGCGGCGCGGTCCCGCAGCTGTGCATCGAGGGTGTCGGGGTCCTCATCCGCCGCCTCAGCGCCGCGGAGGTCGACGTAGATCTTGCACTTCGGTTCGGTCCCTGACGGCCGGATCATCACCCGACCATCGGTGAGCTCCAACAGGACCAGGTCCTGTGCAGCCAACCACGTCGGACGCTGCTCGGCACCGGTTCGGAAGTCGGTGGTCGAGGTGACCCGTTGCCCCGCAAGCTCGGCCGGCGCCCACCCCGACAGCCGCTCCATCGCCATCGCGATCTCCGCCGCGCCGCTGGTGCCCGGTCGCACCACGCTGAGCTGGTGGCTGACCCACCGGCCGTGCTGCGCGCAGAGCTCGTTCCATCGGTCCAGCAGGGTGCGCCCGCGCGCTTTGCACACCCGTGCGAGATCGGCGAGCACGACCGCGGCGCTGATCCCGTCCTTGTCGTGGACGACGTTGCCGACGCAGGAGCCGAGCGCCTCCTCGAACCCGTACACGAAGGTGTAGCTGCCCGATGCTTCGAGCGCCCGGGCGGCGGCGCAGATCCACTTGAAGCCGGTCAGCGACACCTCTGCGCGCGCGTCATGCACGGCGGCCACGTCGGCCAGCATCGGCGTGGAGACGATGCTGGAGACCACCAACGGCCGTTCCACCTCGCGGCCGCCGAGGAGGTGGTCGGCGAGCAGCACCCCGAGCTGGTTGCCGGTCAGCGGCCGCCAGGCACCGGTGTCGTCCGGCACCGCGGCAGCGATCCGGTCGGCGTCCGGGTCGTTGGCCAGGGCAAGGTCGGCCTCCACCTCGGCGGCGAGTGCGAGCAGCCCGTCCATCGCCCCTGGCTCCTCCGGGTTCGGGAAGGCGACGGTCGGGAAGTCGCCGTCGGGCTCGGCCTGCTCGGCGACAACGTGCAGGTCGGTGTAGCCGGCGTCAGCGAGCGCTCGGGTCACCAGCGGCAGGCCGACGCCGTGCAGGGGGGTGTAGGCCAGGCGCAGCGCAGGGCCGGTGACCGCCGGCCGGGCGGTGGGCAGCTCCGCCAGGTAACCCTCGATGAGGTCGGGGGCCACCTCCGCGACCAGTGGGCTCGCGTCGAGGTCGACGCGCTCCACCTCGGCGGCGGGACCGACCGCGGCGATGGCGGCGGCGATCGCGGCGTCGGTCGGAGGGACGATCTGGGCGGCACTCTCCGCGTAGACCTTGTAGCCGTTGTCGGCCGGCGGGTTGTGGGACGCGGTCACGACCACGCCAGCGGCGGCGTCCAGCGCCTTCTGTGCGAAGGGGATCATCGGGGTGGGCTGGTGCGTTGGGAACCAGTGCACGCGCACGCCGGCACCAGCGATGGTCTCCACGACGTCGCGGGCGAACCGCTCTGAGTCGTGCCGGGCGTCGAATCCGACCACGACGCCACGTTCGGCTGCCTCGGGGACCGCCATCAGGAGGTGGTCGGCAAGCCCGCGGCTGGTGCGTATCACCACCGCGCGGTTCATCCGGTTGGGGCCGGGCCCGACCTCGCCCCGTAGCCCCGCAGTCCCGAAGGTGAGGCTGGCGCAGAGGTGGTCGTGCAGCACCTCGACGTCGCCCTGATCGACCAGCGCCGCCATGCGGGCACGGGTGACGGGGTCGGGATCGCCGGCCATCCAGGACTCGGCGGCGGCGGTCAGTCGGTCGAGGTTCATCGTCGGGTTCTCGCGCGGGTTCGGCGGGGGGTGGTGCGGGGACGGCCGGTGCAGGCACGGCGTGCCGCGGGGCGCGACCGCCGATCACGCAGCTGAGACTAGGTGCGCCCGGGCGTCTGGCGCACGGGCTCACGCGGCCGGGCGGTCAGCCGACCGGGGGCAGGTCCGCCACACGGCCCGGCAGGTCAGCCGACCGGGGCCAGGTCCAGGACCCGCCGGGCAGCGGCGTCCAGCAACCCCGACCGAGCCTGCCGGTCGAGGGCCGGGGGCGCCGAGCGGCTACGCAGGGTGGTCGAGTCGAGCAGCCCGTGGACGCCGAGCGCGAGGACCCGCGCCTGCTCCTCGCCGAGCTCGCCGTGCAGGTCCGTCAGCGCACGGACCCACACCGCCACGTAACGCTGGTGGTTGCGCCGTGCCAGCCGGCGGTACTCGTCGGGAAGGTGCGGCAGCTCGCGCAGCAGGAGCTCGAGGGCCGCCGGCCGGTCGAGGGCCAGCTCCAGGTGGGCAGCGAGCAGCGTCTCCAGGGCCTGCTCGGCGGGGGCGGACTCGGCGCGGTGGACGGCCGGTGCCAGGCGCTCCCAGATGCGGTCGAGGACCGCCATCAGCAGGGCGTCCTTGGACGGGAAGTGCCGGTACAGGCCCGGTCCGGTGATGCCGGCGGCCGCGCCGAGGTCGTCGACCGACACCGCGTGGAACCCCTGTGCGAGGAACAGCGCCTCGGCGGCGTCGAGCAGCTCCGCCCGGCGTCGCCGGCCGCGGTCCGTCGCCGGCAGCGGGGCGGGCGTCGCGGCGGGTGCGTCCACGTCAGGGGCGGGCGTCGCGGCGGGTGCGTCCACGTCAGGGGCGCGCCCGGGGCCACGGTTCCCCGCCCCGGTGCGCGTCCCCCGACCCTTCACAGCCCGAGCAGCTCGGCCAGCAGCGCCCGGTGGTGCTTCGGGTCGCCGAGCAGCAGCTTCGTCGCCTTCGCGCGCTTGAGGTAGAGGTGCTGGTCGTGCTCCCAGGTGAACCCGATCCCGCCGAACAGCTGGATCCCGTCGGCGGCGCTGCGCTCGTACACCTCGGCGCAGTAGGACTTGGCCAGCGGCGCCGCGATCGCCAGCTCGTCCCGCTCCCCCGCGGCGAGCACCCGTGCGGCGTGCAGCGCCGCGGACCGGGCCGACTCCAGCTCCACCAGCATGTCGGCGAGGCGGTGCTTGATGGCCTGGAAGGAGCCGATGGCGCGGCCGAACTGGATCCGGTCGCGGGCGTAGGCGGTCGTGGACTCCAGCGTGTACTGGATGCCCCCGACCTGCTCGACGGCGAGCGCGACCACCCCGGCGGTCAGGGCCCGGTGCAGGGCGGCCATCGCGTCCCCACCGGACAGCCGGTCCTCCTCGCCCACCTCGACGCCGGCGAGCTCGACGGTGGCCATCGGGCGGGTGAGGTCGAGGACCTCCACCTCGGTGCGGCTGACGCCGGCGGTCGCCGCATCGAGGAGGAACAGCTCCAGCGCCCCGGTGTCCGTACGGGCGGCGACGACGAGGTGGCTGGCGCTGGCGCCGTCGATCACGTACGCGGAGGTGCCGTCGAGGTGCCAGGTGTCGCCGGTGCGGGAGGCGTGGACGCCGGGCGGGACCAGCAGGTCGCCCCCGACGTCGAGGTGGGCCAGCGCCAGGCGGGTCGTGCCGGCGGCCACCCCGGGCAGGTGGGCTGCGCGCTGGGTCTCGGTGCCGGCGCCGAGCAGCGCCTCGGTCCCCAGCACGATCGAGGAGAGCAGCGGCACCGGGGCGAGACGGCGGCCGGCCTCCTCCAGGACGATGGCGAGCTCCGCGAAGCTGGCACCGGCGCCGCCGTGCGCCTCCGGGATGGTCAGACCGAGGAGCCCGTAGTCCGCGAGCTCCTGCCACAGAATGGTGTCGAAGGCGGCGTCAGCCGCGCCGAGCATCACCTCGCGCACCCGCTCCGGGGTGGCGCGGTCGCCGAACAGGTCGCGCACCATCTCCTGGAGCTGGCGCTGCTCGTCGGTGAGGACGTAGCTGACCTCGGGCGGGGCGGCGGTGGCGAGGTCGGGGGTGTCGGTTGCGCTGGTGGCGGTGTCCATCTGGGCTCCGATGGTGGTGCTGCCGTCGAGGTGGCGGCGGGGTGCCGGTGGTGGTGTGGCGTCAGGGGTGGTGCGGCCGGTTGCGCGTTGCCGTGGGCTTGACGCCCAGTGGCGTCAGCGAGGGGTCGTTCAGCTGCGTGGCACCTCGCGCCACGGCTTGTCCTTGTCCACCCGTGGCTCGCCCGGCAGCCCGAGGACGCGCTCGCCGAGGATGTTCTTCATGATCTCGCTGGTGCCGCCCTCGATGGAGTTCGCGCGGGCCCGCAGGAACCGCTTGTGGGGCGCCCCGTCCACGTCCGCCGAACCGTCCGGACGGGAGAAGGAGTAGCCACCGGGGTAGGTCAGCCCCTCGGGGCCGAGCAGGTCGACGGAGAAGCTCGTGATCCGCTTGTTCAGCTCCGCCCACTGCAGCTTGGCGGTGGAGCCCTCGGGACCGGGGGTGCCGGAGGTGGCGGCCTCCTTGGCACGCACCGAGGTCAGCCGCATCGCCTCCGCGGCCGTCCACAGCTGCAGGAGCTGATCGCGGGTGACCGCGTCCCCGTGCGCGCCGTGACGTTCCCGCCAGATGTCCACCGCCTCGCCGATGGCGCCGGCGCCGCGGGGCTGCACGTTGCCGCCGATGGCCACGCGCTCGTTCATCAGGGTGGTCATGGCCACCGTCCAGCCCTGGCCGACGTCGCCCACGCGCAGGTCGTCGGGGATGGCCACGTCGGTGAAGTAGACCTCGTTGAACTCTGCCTCACCGGTGATCTGGTAGAGCGGGCGGACGTCGACGCCCTCGGCCTCCATGTCGACGATGAAGTAGGTCAGCCCGGCGTGCTTGGGCTGGTCCGGGTCGGTGCGGGTGACCAGCAGGCCCCACTTGGCGAGGTGGCCGAGGGTGGTCCACACCTTCTGCCCGTTGACGATCCAGTGGTCGTCCTCACGCACCGCGGAGGTGGAGAGCGCGGCGAGGTCGGAGCCGGCGCCGGGCTCGGAGAACAGCTGGCACCAGATCTCCTCCATGGTGAACATCGGGCGGAGGTAGCGGGCCCGGTGCTCGTCGGTGCCGTGCGCCATGATCGTGCCGGCACCCATCCCGATGCCCAGCACGTTGTTGATCCGGTTGCGGGTCGACCCGCCGGCGTCGTTGATGCGCTGGTCGACCACGGCCTGCCATCGGGGGCTGACCCCCGAGCCGCCGAACCCGTCGGGGAACTGCACCCAGGCCAGCCCGTGGTCGAACTGGGCGCCCCAGAAGGTGCGCTCGTCGGTCTCCGCGGGCGGGTGGGCGGCGAACAACGCCGCGATCCGCTCCTCGATCAGTGCACGTTCGTCAACACCCATGGCGGCTCTCCCGCGTCCCCGTGCTCCCGTACGTGAGCGTTCACTCACAAACTAGCACGGCGTGCTTCGATGATGGAAGGGGTGCCCGCGCCCGGTGCGTGCCGAGCCGGGCCGTACCGACTCAGCCCTCGGCGGCCTCGATGCGGCGGCGCAGCCGGTGCAGCTGCACCAGCTCCATCACCAGGTGCCCGGCCTCCAGCGGCGGCAGCACGGGGGCGACCCAGCCCCGGACCGCACCCATCCGGGTGCGCACCAGCAGCCGGGTGCCCACCACCTCGATGCCGCCGCTGCCGCCGCTGCCGCCGCTGCCGCGGGCGTACACCGGGCGCAGGTTGTAGGACCACACCCAGGACAGCGGGCCGCGTGGAAGGACCAGGACGAGGGCGTTCGGGGCGTCGAGGTGGGCGACGACCAGGTGGACCTGGTCGCTCATGGGCACACGGTCACCCACCTCGAGGTCCTGGAGCTCCGGCACGACGCGGTCAGCCGAGCCCCCGGTGGCGAAGTCGCCGACACCGAGCAGGCGTTCCAGGGCGTCGATCGCGTACCAGCCGCCCCGCCCGTAGCCCATCTGGACCAGCCAAGGCCAGACCGCCTCGGGGGGTGCCGCGATCTCGACGGCACGGGTGGTCACCGAGGTGGCCTCGGGCGTGAGACCGTCGCCCGGCAGGGTCGCCGCGGCCTCGGTCGGCAGCGTGCCCGCGGTCCGCCCGATCCGCACCGCCGCGGCCACCGCCACCCCGAGCACCGCCACACCGGCACCGACGCGCCGTGCGCGGGACGCGTCGACCGGGCGCGTCGGTCTACGGGCGAGGGCGGTGGGCACAGCAACCTCGGAGGGTGTGCGTCGGCCGGCCGGTGGGCGGGGCCGCGACGAGCCTACGGTGGCCGGGGGGACGGCAGAGGACCGACGCACCGCGACCGGCGGAACCACGGCCGGCGGAACCACGGCCGCCCGGGACCCCGGCGGGCCCCACGGCACCCGGCGGACGGCACCCGCGCCACCGCGCGGCCCCGTCCACGCCGGGGACCGCCGCGAACGCGAGGCATGCATGACACCCTGCCGCTGCCACCCGCTCGCGACGTCGACGCCGCCGAGGCCTTCGTCCGCGACCACCTCGGCAACCTCGTCGACGGCGAGGTGGTGGCCAGCCCGCGGTTCCGGGGTGGGCAGGTCGCCGCCGACGCCGTCCTGGCCAGCCTCGATGTCACGGGCTACGCCGGATCCCGCAACGAGGTGTGGCCCACGGAGCGCCGGGGCGCCAGCGCGGTGTCGCCCTACGTGCGGCACGGGCTGCCCCCGCTGCCCCTGCTGTGGGACGCGGTGGCCGACGCGCCGGGCCGGGACCGCCAGAAGTTCCGCGATGAGCTGCTGTGGCAGGAACACGCGCGGCACCTGTACGCCCGGCTCGGATCGGCGAACGGCCGGGGTCTGCGGCGGGAGCTGACCGGCGCGCCGTGGCAGGTCGCGCCCGCGCAGGATGCTCCCACGGAGGAGGTCACCGCCACCGACGCCGGCAGCGTCTGGGACCCGGCGATGGCCTGCATGGACCTCACCACCGAGGAGCTGTTCACCGACGGCTACCTCGTCAACCAGACCCGGATGTGGCTGGCCTCGCACTGGGCCGTGCGCGAGGGCGTCGACTGGCGCGCGGGCGAGGACGTCTTCTTCCGCCACCTGCTCGACGGTTCGCGGGCCGCCAACCGCGCCGGCTGGCAGTGGACGATCGGGACCGGGACCGGCAAGCCCTACGGCTTCTCCCGTTGGCAGGTGGAGAAGCGTGCGCCGGGGCTGTGCGGCACCTGCGCGCTGGCCGACGCCTGCCCCATCGACGGCTGGCCCGAGGACCCGCCGCTCTCCCCCACCGAGGAGCACCCGAGGCTCCGGCGCGACGACGACCCCGCGGCCACCGCCGGCCCGTCGCGCCCCCACATCGAGGGCGACGCCGAGGTGGTGTGGCTGACCGCCGAGTCCCTCGGCGACGACGACCCCGCCCTGGCCGCCCACCCGGACCTGCCGGTGGTGTTCGTGTTCGACGCGCCCCTGCTCGCCCGGCTGCGGCTGTCCGGCAAACGGCTGGTCTTCCTCACCGAGTGCCTGGCGGACCTCGCGGAGCGCCGCGCGCTCACCGTCCACCTCGGCGACCCCGTCGAGGTGCTGGCCGATCGGGCGCTGGCGACCACCTACGCCCCCGTGCCCGGCTGGCGGCGGCGTGCCGCGCGACTCGACGTGGCGGCTACCCACCCCTGGCCATGGCTGGTCCGCCCCCACGGCGGCTCGGTGGCCTCCTTCAGCGCGTGGCGCAAGGCCGCGCGCGGTGGGCGCCGTTGACTACGGCTCCGTAACCTCCCCCCTCGTGACCGCGTGCACATGCGGTCGGCCGCGACCCCGCTCCCCCGCCCGACGCCCACCCGACCCCGCTCCCCCGCCCGACGCCCACCCGACCCCGCTCC
>PXDB01000038.1 GCA_003565155.1 Nitriliruptoraceae bacterium
AGCAGACGCTGCAGCGCCTCGGCCTCCTCGGTGGCGTACACGCTGCCGCCCCGCTGGATCACCGCAGGCACCCCGGCGTCGTGCAGGGCCGCCTGGACCGCCAGGGCACGACGGTTGGTGCGCACCAGCACCGCGAGGTCACGGGGCTCGAGGCCGCGGGTGCGCCCGTCGGGTCCCGGCACCGTCACGGGGCCGTCCAGCATCGAGACCGCGACCGCCGCGACGTCGGCGGGCAGACGGCGGTCCAGGGAACCCTTGGTCAGCAGCCCGCGGCTGCGGGTCCCCACGCCGCCGATGCTGCGCTCCAGGAAGCGCACGGTCACCGCGGCACCGCCCTCGGGGTCGGTGAGGCGGTCGCCGTGGTGGGGGGTGATCTCCTGGTAGGGGATGTCCGCGGTGGCGAAGGCGCCCGGCGAGCCGAACAGGTGGTTGCAGGCGGCCACGAAGGAGCGGTCGCTGCGGTGGTTGGTGCGGAGCGTGGCGGTCACCGGCCGGCTGTCGCGCGCCCGGACGTAGGTGTTGATGTCCGCGCCACGGAACCCGTAGATCGCCTGCTTCGGATCACCGATCAGCACCAGCGGCTCGGCGACGTCGAAGACGCTGGAGAAGATGCGCCACTGGATCGGGTCGGTGTCCTGGAACTCGTCGATCAGCGCGAGGCGGTAGCGCTTGCGGATGGCGTCGCGAACCTGGGTGCGGGTCGCGGGGACCTGCAGCGCCTGGTCGAGGCGACGCAGCAGGTCGTCGAAGGTGAGCACCGTGCGCTGGCGTTTGCGACGGTCCAGCTCCTGCCACACCGCCCGGGCCGCGCGCAGCAGGAACCGTGTCGCCGGTGCCCGGACCGCCTCCCACAGGCCGTCGGCGGCGGCGACCAGGGACTCATCGGTCAACGGCGTCCCGTCCGCGAGCGAGGTCGCCCCCGGGCTGTTCGCGAGCTTGACCGCGAAGCCGGCGGAGGAGAACCAGGCGTAGGGGTGCTCCGGGAGCAGGTGGACGGCCTTGCGGGCATCGGCGGGCTGCGGGGGGAACGGGTGGGCCTGTGCCAGCCAGCCGTCCACCTGCGTGGCCCGGGCGGCTGCCTTCTTCGCGGTGAAGGTCTGCTGCGGTCCGGACCAGACCCCCGCGGCGGTCAACACCTCGGGCAGCTCGACGGCGCGGTCGCGTCCACCGGCCTCCCACGCGGCCCGGAACCGCTCGAGCGCGTCGGTCCACAGCTGCAGGTCCCCGGCGAGCGCGTCGTCGTCTGCATCAGCGGACACACCCCCCGGGCCGGCCGCGGCGCCGGTGGCCGGCCGGAGCTGCAGCGACGGCAGGCCGGCTACGGCCTGGGCGACGGCCAGCAGTCGGGCACGGTCCACCCCGCCCGCCCACCGGAGGTAGCGGATCGCCTCCGGGGCCGCGGGTCGGAGCTCGCGGGCGAGCAGGTCGTCCACCACCTCGGCGAGCAGGTCGGCGTCGTCATCGAGCAGGACCGCGTCGAAGTCGACACCGGCCTCCAGCGCCGCGTGGTGCAGCATCGTGTGGCAGAACCCGTGGATCGTGGAGATGGTCGCTTCGTCGAGCTGGGTCAGCGCCCGCCGCAGCCGCTGCTGCCGGCGTGCGAGCTCGACCTGCGGCTCGCGAGCCCCACGGATGTCGGCGATGACCCGCCGCACGAGGGCGTCGCCGTCGACCGCGTCCGGCTCCCCGGTCGCTTCGAGTCGCTCGAGGGCGCGCGCCACCTCGATCAGCCGTCGACGGACCCGGTCCCGCAGCTCCGCGGTGGCTGCACGGGTGAAGGTGACCAGCAGCAGCTCCGGGAGCTCCAGGTCGGTCTCCAGCACCACCCGCACGGTGATCGCCGTCAGCGTCCAGGTCTTGCCGGTGCCGGCACTGGCCTCCAGGGCCAGGGAGCTGCTCGGCAGCGGGTCGGTGACCGCGTCGAAGGTCCCCACAGCGCTCACGACTCCCCCTCCGCGGCCAGGATCGGCTCCCAGATCCGGGCCATCTCCCCCTCGAGACCCGGATGGTCGGCGAGCACCGCGTCCAGCTCGACCTCCGCGCCGAGCGCCTGCACGACGTGGGCGTCATCGCGCTCCCCCGGGATCCCGGAACGACCCCTGCGCCGGGGGATGCCGTCCCAGGCGGAGCGCACCGTGTGATGCTCGACGGGGCGCTCCTCACCCTTCGCTGCGGCCACCACCAGGGCGTGCGCGGTCTCCGGCAGCAACGGGACCGCGGTGGTCAACGCCCGCAGGTGCACGCCCAGCAGGCCGGCGAGGTGGTCGCGGGCCGTGGCGGCCACGGATCCCTCCTCGGGGACCAGGGCGGCCGGAGCCAGCCGGTGCACGGTCGCCTCGTCGGCGTCGCCGGTCGGTGGCCCGATCAGCACCGCCTCCACCTCGAGGTCCGGGCGTGCGGCCGCGGCGGCCAGGACCTGTACCCAGGCGGCCAGACGGTGCTTGGCGCGGATGGTGGACATCTGGGCGAGCACCAGCCGTCCCGCGGTGAGGGTGACGCTGCCCGTCAGCCGCAGCTGCTGTGTGCCGGCGGGTGCGCCCGCCCCGTGGTCGTGCTGCGCGGGGGTCGGCGGATCGAGGAGCAGGTCGATGGCGATCTCCTCCTCGGGACCGTCCACCGCTGCCAGGGCGTCCTCGACGGCGGCGACCCGCTCCTCCACACCCTGCAGCGCCACCACGCCCGGACCGCCCACGGGCACCGTGCCCGCGGCGAGCAGCCGGTCCTGCCAGCCGACGTCGGACCCCGTCGAGCGACGCCGCTCGAGCAGTTGCTGGCTGATCTGCCAGCGCTGGAGCCCGCCGAGCTCCGTGGGGTCGCGGTCCTCGATGCGGCGGTCGTCCTCCCCCAGACGCAGCCCGAGCCGGTGCTGGAGCAGCGCGCGCAGCGGGTGCTGCAGGGTGGAGACCACCGCGGACAGCTCGACGCCGGTGGGGTCCAGCACCGTGCCGTCGGGGTCGGGCAGCGGCCGCTGGACGAAGCCTGGCGGGCCGGAGCGTGTCCCGCGCGCCGCGCGGGCCGCGGCGAGGTGTCCGGGGTCGAAGGCCTGCGGCGGGGCACCGGGCCCACCCGGCTGGAAGTAGCGGGCGCTGTAGGGCTGGAGCGGGTGGTGGACCACCAGCAGCTCGCCCACGCCACGTCCGGACCCGCCGGCGTGGGCCGTGCGCTCGAGGACGTCGAGCAGCTCCGCCACCGGCACGGCGGGCTGTGCGGGCTCGTTGGTGCGGGGATCGTGGCCGGTGTAGGTGAGCACGAGGTGGTCGCGTGCCGCGAGCAGCGCGTCGAGGAACAGCTGGCGCTGCTCGAGCCGTGGATCGGGGTCGCCGGGACGCGGGTCCGTGACCAGCAGGTCGAACCCGTGCTCCTGCGCAGGGCCGGGCAGCACGCCGTCGTCGAGCCCGACCAGGCACACCACGCGGTGCGGCAGGTTGCGCAGCGGCACCAGGCCGCTGACGGTCACCGCGCCGGTGCCGAAGGGGGTACTGGCGCCGCGCGTGCCCACCCCTGCGGCCAGCAGCCAGCGGACCTCCTCCAGGGTCAGCTGCGGTCCCTCCTGCTCGCCCCCGCCCGGCGCGTCGGGAGCCAGGAGGTGGGTGAGGTCATCACGGACGGCCGCCAGGTCCTCGCGCAGGGTGGGGTCACCACCGCGCTCGTCGCCGGGGCCACACAGGGCGTCCAGCGCCGCGCCGAGCGCCTGTCGCCAGGCCGCGCGTGACCGCGGCGCCTCCAGGGTCCGCAGGGTGGCGAAGAGGGTGTCGATGGCGGTCAGGAGCCGCCCGAGCTGCGCCACGCCGCCACCCTCGACGTCGTCGTACGGCACGACCCCACCCACGGTGCCCACCCCGTCGTCGATCGTCGCCGCGCCCAGGGCCAGCCGGTCGAGGCCCGCATCCCAGGTGTGGGCCCCGTCGTCCAGCCCGACCAGCGCACGGCGGTGGTCGCGGTCGATCCCCCACCGCACCCCGGTGCCGAGGACCCACTCGGAAAGGGTGTCGAGGTCCTCGGCACCGAGCCCGAAGCGTGCCAGCACCGCCGGGCTCGCCAACAGGTCGAGCACCTCCGACGCACCGACGCGTGCGGTCACCAGGGCGAGGACGCGGTCGAGGGCTTCGGCGACCTGGTTGCCCGGACGCACCGTGCGGTCCGCCACCCGCACCGGCAGCGCCGGCGGGCCACCGGTGGACGCATCGGCGTGCGCGGTCGGGAAGGCCGCGGCGACCAGCGGCGCGTAGGTGGCGATGTCGGGGGTCAGGACCACGATGTCGCGCGGCTCGAGGCTGGGGTCATCCTCGAGCAGACCCAGGAGGACCTCCCGCAGCACCTCCAGCTGCCGGACCGGCCCGTGACAGGCGTGGACCTGCAGCGAGGTGTCGGACGGGTCGAGGTGGACCGGCGGTGGCGCACCGTCGCCGCCGCGGGGCCGGTCAGCACGCAGATCCTCCTGCAGGGCGGCCAGGAGCCGGCGTGGCCGGTCCTGTGGGCCGACGGCATCGCGGGGCCGGTCAGCATCGAGGTCGGTGACGCTGACGGCCCGGGGGACCGCGACCTCGGCGAGCGCGGCGCTGGCCTGCCAGGCGTTGCTCCCGCTGGTGGCCAGCAGTGGGTGCGCGGGCCGTGCTGCCGGACCGCGGGCACCGGTACCGGACCACCAGGCGGGTACCGGGGCCAGCAGGTAGAGGTCCACACGGGTGTGCTCCGCGAGGGCGGCCAGCAGCTCGAGGTGGCCGCTCGGCATCCCCATCACCCCGAACACCGTGACCGGGCCGGGCAGCTCCTCCGGCCGCGCGGGCCCGCGCGTCGTGCCGCCCGTGCGACCCGTGCCGCGCAGCGCCGCCACCGCCGCCGCCAGCCGCCGGTCCGGACTCGGGATCGGCAGCTGCGCGGTCAGGGCCTGCCACAGCGCCGGTTGCCAGCGCAGGTCGGCGGCGAGCGGCTGATCGGCGGCGTCCACCAGCCGGCCCTCGCGCCACGCGGCCAGCAGCGCCGGTCGGTGCAGGGCGTAGCGGTCGAACAGCTCCGCGATCCGGCGAGACAGGGGCAGACGCCGCCGGTCGATCCGGGCACCGCCCTCGGTCAGGTGGGCGTGCAGCGGGCCGTACACCGCCTCGTCGGGAAGGGTGTCCAGCAGCGCCATGACCTCCCACTGCAGCTGCTCGGGCGGCCACGGATCGCGCTGCTCGTCGCGGTCGAGGCTGGCAGCCAGCGTGCGCCCCACGATCTGGCCGAGGAAGGGCAGCTCGATCCCGGCGGCCACACCGGCCTCCCCGGCGACCGCGCCGAGGTGGTGGCTGAGCCGCTGGGAGAGCCAGCGGGCCATCCCCACCGAGGGGACCGCCACCTCGATGGGGGCGAAGGGGTCCGCGGGCGGCTGCGCGGCGAGCCGGGCCCCGAGCGCACCGGCCAGCTGCTCCACATCGACCGCGCGGACGAGGTGGAGGCCCACAGCGCCGCTGCCAGCCTGCGGCTCCGCTGGGCCCACCCTGCCTCCTGTTCCCCGCTCGCCTGTTCCCCGCTCGCGCCTCCGCGACCCTAACGGTCGCCTGCGACAGCGGCACTGGCGCCGGTCCCTACCGTCGACGACTACGGTCCTCGGGACGCCGACGGTGACGAGGTGGCACGTGAACGACGACGCCCAGCGACCGGCCCCGCTCCCTCCCCCACCGGACGGTCGGCAGCCGGGTCCGCCGTGGCGCGTTCGGGCGGGCCACCGGGGGTTCCTGGAGGAGGAGCTGCGGCGCCTGCTGTCCTTCTCGAGCGACCCGCGGCACCCCGCGGGCGGCTTCGGCTGGCTGGACGGCAGCGGTGGGGTCGACATCACCCAGCCCGTGCACACCTGGATCACCGCGCGCATGACCCACGTCCACGCCCTGGCGCTGCTCCACGGACGGCCGGGTCACGCGGCGCTGGTCGACCACGGTGTCGCCGCGTTGACGGGGCCGTTGCGTGCGACCGCCGGTTGGGTCGACGCACTGCCCGTCAGCGGCGAGCCCTCACCCCGCCACCAGGCCTACACCCACGCCTTCGTGGTGCTGGCGGGCGCCAGCGCCACGGCGGCAGGGCGACCGGGCGGCGATGCGCTCCTCGAGGACGCCCTTCGGGTGCTGCGGGAACGGTTCCTGGACGCGCACGGCCGGGTCATCGACGCCCGCGACGCCGACGACCGACCGGAGCCCTACCGCGGGGCGAACGCCAGCATGCACGTGGTGGAGGCCACGATGGCCGCCGGTGACGTCCTCGGCGACCCTGCCTGGCACCAGGCGGCGTTGACCATCGCCACCCACCTCATCGACGAGGTGACCCGCGCGCACGGATGGCGGCTGATCGAGCACTTCGACGAGCGCTGGGAACCGGTGCTGGAGCACAACCGGGACGTCCCCGATCACCCCTTCCAGCCCTACGGCACCACGATCGGTCACTGGTTCGAGTGGGCCCGGCTCCTGCTGCAGCTCGAGGCCTCCCTGACCGATCCGCCGGCGTGGCTGCTGGAGGCCGCCCACGCCCTGCTGCACGCGAGCCTGGCGGTGGGCTGGGCCACGGACGGCGCCCCCGGCTTCGTCTACACCCTGGACTGGGAGGACCGCCCGGTGGTACGCAACCGCCTGCACTGGGTGGTCGCCGAGGCGATCGCGGCGACAGCCGTCTACCACGAGCGCACGGGCGACCCGGCAGCCGACGCCTGGTACCGCCACCTGTGGGACCACGCCGCCGACCACTTCCTCGACCCGGTTGACGGCAGCTGGCACCACGAGCTCGACGCCGACCTCGAGGTGGCGGCGGGCACCTGGTCCGGCAAACCGGACCTCTACCACGCGGTCCAGGCCACGCTGCTGCCCCGGCTGGCGGTGGCACCGGCGCTGGCGGCGCAGCTCAGGGACGACTGACCACGGCTGCGCCGTCCGGCCGTACCCGCCAGGTGACGAGCGCTGACGGTGCGAGCGTGGCGGTCAGCGGCTCGCCCTGCGCCACGACCCGGCTCCCGCCGCCCGGCTCGTGGCCCGCGCCCGCGGTGGTCTCGTCGAGGCGGACCCGTGCCACCTCCGCGCCCACCGGCAGGCGCACCTCGGCCGTGACGGGCCGCGGCGTGGGGTTGGCGATGCGCACGATCCACCCGTCGCCGTCGTCGGCCGGCTTCCACGCTGACAGTTGCGCACCATCCACCTCGATCCCGCGGTGTTCAGGGTGTGCGGGTGCCGCCGACAGCACGAAGACGTGCAGCGGTGTGCGCCAACCCCAGGCCGCCGCCGTCAGGGCGGCGTCGTCGTCGGCCAGGCGCAGCCCCAGTCGGAAGCGGTGCTGCCCCGGGGTCTGCGCCGACGGGGTGGGGACGGGGGGCCCGGCACCCATGGTCCTGGTCCTGAGGTCGTGGTAGCCGAGCCGTCCGACCGCGCGCAGCAGGGTGACCGCGAGCTCGACCCCCTGCGGCGTCTGCAGCGCCGCCACCTCGTGGACGCTCGACAGCAGCAGCGCGAGTCGTTCGTCACCCGCACCGACCGCGACGAACCGGTGCGCGGGTTCGGTCCCGGGGTCGGCTTCCGCACCGCTGCGGTCCGGCAACCTCGGCACACCGGTGCGGACCGGGTGCTGCTGCCAGGCCGTACCGCCGTCGGTCACGAAACGCTCCTCCATCACCCCGGTGGGCAGGTGGAGGCGCAGCCGGTGGTCCTCGGCGGTGGTGTCCACGTCGACGGCCAGGCCGATCGTGTCGTCGTCGGGCCCGAGCCGCACCTCGAGCCGGGCGGTGCACGGCACCCGCTCCGGACGCCGTCGGTCCCGGTCGGGGCACAGGCCCGCCGGCAGTTGGGCGGCGAGATCGATGCGCAGCAGCTGGGCCACGGGCCCGCGTTGCCGCGCGACCGCGACCGGCTCGAGCGCGATCTGCTCGTCGGCCAGCGGGGCGTCGTGGTTGTAGGTGTCCCCACGCTCCCCGCCGTCGACGAGGCGCGCGAGACCGCTGACCCGCCGACCGGTACGACGATCGGTCACCGCCAGCGTGCCGGCGGTCTCGACCTCGACCTCGAAGCGGCCGTTGGCGATGGCACGTCCGGCGTCCCAGGCCACCGCGAGGTCACCGTCGTGCAGGCCGTCCGCTCCCGGGCCGGCTGCGTGCTGCGACGCACCCTCCTGCGCAGGGTCCCCGTCGTCGAGCTCGAGGACGTAGCTCGTCCAACCGGTCGGCGGCACGCGTTCGAGTCGGGTCCACAGTTGCCAGCGTCGCAGGTGCCCCCACCGTGGGGGTGTCGCCACGTCGGTGACCATGTCGTCGGTGGTGGCGCGGGCGACGGCGCTCAGGGGCAGCACGCTGCCGGCGCTGTCCCGCAGACGGAACGGCCGGCTCGCTGCATCGAGGTGGAGGTCGATCTCCACCTCCCCGCCGCGTGCCGCGGCCAGGGGGTTGTAGACGGCGAGGTGGACGCGGTCGCGCCGGCTCGCCGTGATCCCGGGTGCCGGCGTCCCGGTGGTGACCGCGCGGTGGGCGACCGGCAGCCCGAGCCGCGCTGCGGCGCGTTCAGCGACCTGGGTCCCGACCTCCTGGGCACGCGCGAAGCGCCGGAGGGTGTCGGACGCCACCTGGTCGGTCGCGCAACCGCAGATCGAGTCGTGCGGGTGGCCGAGGAGCAGCTGCTGCCATGCGGCGTCGAGCAACCCGAGGAGGGCCGCATCCCCCGGAAGCTCCGTCGCCGCTCCTGCGGGCCCCGGCACCCTCACGGCGCGTGCCGCCAACGGCTCAGCGATCGCCTCGAGGAGCGACTGGGCGGCGGCGTTGGCCTGCTTGAGCGCCGGACGGACCGACAGCACGCCGGCCAGCAGGAAGGCACCGCCGACACCGGGTCGTCGCAGGGCGCCGGTCACCACGGGCAGATCCCGACGGTCGAGCGCCGCCAGGTGCGCCCCCAGGGTGGTGGGCACCACGGCCGGTTCCTGGGGCAGCTGTGCCAGGCGAGCCGCCAGGTCGCGTGGCGCGAGATGGTCGCCCCCGTTGAGCAGGAGCCACGGACCTTCCGGCTGCTCGGCTCGGCGGGCAGCCACCCAGTCGTCGAGCCGCGCCGCGGCGCCGTCCTGTTCCCACAGCACCTCCGGCTCGTAGTACCGGCTCCGCAGCGTGGTGACCTGCGTGCCGTCGGAACCCCGCCACCGGAACACGGGTGTCGCCGGGTCGGCGCCGCGCCACACCAGGGCGTGGCCGATCCCGAACCCCGCCAGCAGACCGGGGAGCTCCGGTGGATGACCGAACATGTCAGGGCAGTAGCCGACATCGGTGCGTCCACCGAGCTCCTCGGCACGGCGCGCGCCGCGGGCCAGGTTGCGGAGGAGCGACTCCGTCGAGACCAGGGTCATGTCGGCCAGCACGAACCACGGGCCGATGCCCAAGCGACCCGCGGCGACGTGCTCGGCGAGACGGTCGCGCTGCTCCGGTCGTACCTCGAGGTAGTCGTCCACGACGCTGGTCTGACCGTCGAGGAGGAACGAGGGCAGCTGGCCGGCATCGAGCTGGTCGAGCACCGCGTCGACGAGTTCGATCAGGCGTGCGCGGAAGCCGTCGAAGGTGCGGTACCACTCACGGTCCCAGTGGACGTGGGTGACGACCTCTACCCGGCTCACTCCGGCTCCTGCTCCGGCGGCAGCGAGCGTGCCCCCACCGCGTCGATGAGGGTACGGGTGATGACCTGCGGTCTGGTGATGGCGGTGCCGACGACCACGGCCCAGGCGCCCGCCGTGAGGGCATCGCACACCTGCTCGGCGGTGGCGTAGCGCCCCTCGGCGATGATGGGCACGGAGAGTTCGTGTGCCAGCGCGGCGACCAGGGCCACATCCGGGGTCTCCGGCACCGCACCGTCGAGGTAGCCCGACAGCGTGGTGGCGACGACGTCCGCTCCCGCAGCCGCCGCAGCGCGTCCCTGCGCCAGATCAGCCACGTCGGCGACGACCCCGGCCCCGTGCCGGTGCACTGCGTCGATCGTGTCGCGCAGGCGGCGCCCGTCCGGGCGGGGCCGACCGGTCGCGTCCACCGCGACGAGCTCGGTACCGAGCGCCGCGACCTCGACCGCGTCCTGCACGGTCGGGGTGATGTACACCCCTTCGGTGCCGCGCTTTACGAGCCCGATCAGCGGCACCTGCACCGCCGCACGGATCGCCGCGACGTCGTCGAGACCCTCGGCACGGATGCCGATGGCACCGCCGGCGACCACGGATCGGGCGAGACGCGACATCGTGTCCGGCCCACTGAGCGGGTCGTCGGCGGGCGCCTGACAGGAGACGATGAGCCCGCCACGCAGCCGGGTCAAGGTGTCGGCGATCGGCAGGGCGACGGGCGCGGTCATGACCACTCCACGGGGGGCGAGGGACGGGGGGGAAGCTTGGAGAGGCGCTGGTCCACCGCGAGCGCGAGGTCACCGAGGGTGCAAGGCCCGCTGTCCGGCACGGGGCTGCCATCGGCAGCGAGCACCCGGGCGGCCGCGCGCAGGCTGCGGTTGCGATCATCGCCGTCAAGCCGGTCATCGGGCCGCGTGTCGAGCTGGCGCCGGGCCACCGGACCTTCCAGCGCACCGAAGGCGGCCAACAGCTGCAGCCCGGACCAGCGTGGATCGTCACGTGGCACGTCCGGGGTCCACGCGAGTTCCGCACCCTGCGCCAGCAGGGTGCGCTGGACCCGCAGCTGCAGCCCCGGCCGATCCACGACCTCGCTGGGCGCACAGCCGGCGCCGACCGACACCGCGGCCAGCGCTCCCGCAGCCGTGCCGCTCGACCACTCCACGGGATGCACCCGGTAGGCACCGTTGCTCAGATGCGTCGTGCCCATGGCTTTTCCGGTGGCGACGAGGTTGACCGGCTCGTCAGCCACCAGGGCCCGCAGGGGCACCTGGAAGGGCCGCGTGGGATCGTTGCGGCTGCCGCGCTCGCCCACGGCGGCGTGGACATCCAGTGGATACCACCCCACTCCGCCGCTGTCGGGGAACCACGTGGCGCGCGCATCGTCGGCGCCCTCGGCCAGCAGGTCCTCCGCGGTGACGATGCGGCGGGCGCGCAACCGCCGCGCCTCACGGACGTAGGGCGCCGCCGCGAGGCCGTCGGCGGTCATGGCACCCGCCGGGTCGGGCTGAAGTTCGGGGTGACCGTGCCCACCGTCGTCGCGGGGCGCCTCGGTCTGCAGCCAGTGGAGCAGGGCGAGGGTCAGGCGCCGTGCGTCGGCGACCACGGCGTCGCGGTCCTCGGCTGCCACGAGGTCCGCGCCGACGTAGTCGTTGCCGGGCCAGTTGAGCACCGCGAGCTCGTCGCCGCCGAGGCGCGCGGCGTCCCGGACGCGCCGGTAGGTCCAGAACGGTGGCGGTCCTCCGTGCCGCGGGGTGTACATCCCGAACGAACGCGCGCGACCACGCGCATCGGGCACGTCCAGCGTGAAGGGCTGGGTGTCGCGCAGCCGCTCATAGCCGACGGGCCGTGGCAGCACCGGACCGGGCCGTGGGTCACGACGCAGGACCGCGCACACGGTGATGGCCTGGGTACGGCCGGGGTCGGCCTGCGCCGGCGCGAGCCGCTCCCCGGTCTCGGACCGCGCCTCCGCGCCGGTCACCCACGGCGCGTCCGCCAGCGGGAGCAGATCGCCGAGTTCGGTGGCGTCCACCACCACCGCCGGACGGAAGGACCGGGGACCGTCGGGTGTGTCGACGTCGAGTTGGCAGATGCGGGCACCGGCCCGCTGGACGTCGGTCACCCGCGTCGCGAACAGCACCTTGAGCCGTCCTGTCGCCTGGACGCGGGCCAGAAGATCGTCGAGCACGGCCGCTCCGACGCGCGGTTCGAAGCACAGCCGGCTGACCCAGCCGTTGCCGGGGTTGGTCCAGGCCGCCGCCGGCGCGCCCGGCGGTGCCTGCCGGCGGTAGTGCGCGCGGACGGCATCCCTGACGAAGCGGTAACTGGCCGGCGCCCCGTGCGTCTCGATGGCGCGATGCTCGTCCAGCGGCGCGACCAGTTGCTGGGTGATCTGGCCTCCCACCTGTGTCCCGGCCTCCAGCAGCACCACGTTGGCGCCTGCGTCGACGGCGGCGACCACGGCCGCGAGCCCGGCCAATCCGCCGCCGACGACCACCACCGGTGCCGGGGACGACGCGACGTCCGGCAGGTCACCCATCGGTGGACACCACCTCGATGTCGCACGCGAAGGTGCCGCCCCACACCAGCGAGGTGCGCTCCTCGGCCAGCCGCCAGCGCTGCTCCAGCTCTCCGAGTCCCGCCAGCGCACCGGACAGGTGGCGCGCCACCGTGCTGGCCAGCGCTGCCGCCTCCGTGGGGGTGCCGGGTTCCGTCGGCAGTCCCGCGGCTGCACGTTCGCGACGCACCGCAGGACGCACTTCGGTCATGTAACCGAGGTCCTCGACCAGTCGGTGCACCAGCAGACGCTCGTGGGCGCTCCCCGGTCCGGCGGCACCCCGTCCGACGACGGCCTGCGCGAGCGCCGAACCGATGCTGTTGCCGGCCGTGTTCCACCCGGCGTAGCCACCGAGCGCGCCCAGCACACCGTGTTCGACGAGCCGTTCGACCACGGCGGGGGAGCCGCCGTTGGGGAAAGCGGTGTCGGCCAGTGCCACCCACGCACCGTCGTGCACCAGTGCGGCGATACGGTCCGCGAGCCAACGGTGGCAGGCATCACGGCCCTCGTCGGGCGCCGGCGGCGCGAGCGCCCAGTCACCCTCGGGCTCCGGTGGCAGGACCACCAGGACGATGTCGGCGTCCCGCGGTTCGTGCACCGGCCGGCCGCCCACGGCGCGGATCTGCGCGCGGGCGGTGTCGCGGATAGGGACGGCCTCGTAGGGCGCGATCCGGTCCAGGCCGGGCAGATCGACGATGGCGATCTGTGGATGTTCGGCCGCACCACGCAACGCCCGGACCACGCGCACCCCGGCGATCTCGTCGGCGCCGGCGTAGCGTTCCACCTGCGGCGGTGACCCGAGCGCGCTGACCCAGTGATCGAGCCACGCGGCCTCGGCGGCCGGCAGGCCGACGGGTGCGGTGTCATCGGCGCTGAGCACGAGCTGGTCGAGGACCCCGTCGCTGGCCAGAGCGAGGGTCGCCAGCAGCAGGGCGTGGTTGCGCAGACGTCGTCGTGCCACGTCACCGCGCACCGCGCTCGGGACCTCAGCTGCCGCTGCCGCGAGCCCGGCGCGGTCGCCGAGGTGCAGCCCGCGGGACCAGCGGGCGAGGGCCGTGCCGTGCTCGGCCCAGTAGCCCGGTTCCTCAGTGGCGTCATCCAGGTCGGGAAGGCGCGTGACCACGGCGTAGGCGTCCAGGGTGAGCGAGGGTCGCTCACGCCGCAGCCTGCGGAGCACCGCGAGACGGGCGAGCACCGCCTCGGTGGCCTGGCAGGTAAGCCGGGAGGCCAGCAGGCCACCGTGACACAGCCCGTCGATGGACACCACCGCGGTGTCCACGTCGGCGGTGGCCTCCTCGAGCCAGCCTGCCAGTGCTGCGGCATCGCCCGGCTGTCGGCCGTGTGGGAGCAGATCGGTGGGCGGCAGGCGCACCCGGGCACCAACCACGTCGGCCAGCAGCTGCGGATCGCGCAGGTGGACGGGCCGCTCGTCGGCGGGCAGCAGGACGAGTTCCTTCACCCCTTGACCGCTCCTTCGCCGACCCCGCGGAAGAACTGCTTCTGCAGGGCGATGAAGAGGATCAGCACCGGGATGATCGCGATGATGGTGCCGGCCGCGATGAGCCGCTGGTCGGCGGAGAACTGCCCGTCGAGGAAGACCAGCCCGACGGTGAGGGTGAACTTCTCAGGGTCTCGCAGCACGATCAGCGGCCACAGGAAGTCGTCCCAGGCCGTCATGAAGCTGAAGATCGCCACCACAGCCAGCGAGCCGCGTGCAGACGGCAGCGCGACGTGCCAGAACAGCTGCCACTCGTTGGTGCCGTCCACGCGTCCGGCTTCCTCGAGCTCCGGGTGCAGCGTGACGAACGCCTGGCGCATGATGAAGATCGACAGCACCGTGACCGCGATCGGCAGCGCCGCGCCGGTGAGCGTGTTGATCAGGTTGAGGTCGCGGGCCACCAGGAACACCGAGATCATGATGACCTCGAAGGGGATCACCAGGGTCGCGATCATCGCGGCGAAGAGGGGTTCCCGGCCCCGGAAGCGCATGCGGGCGAGCGCATAGCCGGCCATCGCACCGAACAGGCAGTTGCCGGCCACGACCAGCAGCGAGACGTACCCGGAGTTGGTCAGGTAGTTCACCAGGGGCAGCGACTGCATCACCGCGACGTAGTTGCCCAGCGTCGGATCCGCGGGGATGAGTTCCGGCGGGAAGGCGAAGATGTTCTCCGCCGGTCCCTTCAGCGAGGTGGAGATCTGCCACAGGAACGGGCCCACGGAGATCACCAGCACGAACACCAGCAGGGCGTAGCGGCCCAGCATGCCGAACAGACGGCGACGGCGCGCCTTCCGCCCGGCACTGAGGATGTCGGCGCCGCCGGGCCGGGAGGCGTCGGGAACCGCTTCGGGCGCGAGGGTGGTCACGGGTTCGCCCTCCTGCGGGTGACGATCTGGGACAGCAGCGTGAGGCCGAGCACCACGACGAACAGCACGAGGCTCATCGCCGAGGAGTAGCCCAACTCCAGGCCGGAGAAGCCGCGCTGGTAGATGTAGAGCACCAGCGTCTCGCTGGCGCGGTTCGGTCCGCCCCCGGTCAGCACGAACGCCTCGGTGAACACCTTGACGGCGTTGAGGACCACCAGCGTGCCGACCAGCACCATCGTGGGGCGCATCAGTGGCACCGTGATGGACCAGAACCGGCGGATCGGCCCGGCACCGTCCAGCGCCGCCGCCTCGTAGAGGTCCTGCGGGATGTTCTGCAACCCGGCGATGTAGATCACCATGTAGTAGCCGAGCCCCTTCCAGATGGTCACGATCGACACGCTGACCATCACCAGCGCCGGGTCGGACAGCCAGCGCAGCGGCTCGTTGATCACGCCCAACCAGTCGAGCACGTAGTTGACGAGCCCGTCGCTGCGCAGCATCCACCCCCAGATCAGGGCGGCGACGACCATCGAGGCGACCACGGGCGAGAAGAACACCACCCGGAAGAAGGTCATGCCCTTCAGCTTGGCGCTGGCCAGGATCGCCACCAACAGGGGGAGCACCACCAGCGCGGGCGTCACGATGATCGCGAACAGTGCGGTGTTGCCGAGCGCGTTCCAGAAGAAGCTGTCACCGGCGATCCGGCGGAAGTTCTCCAGGCCGGTGAAGCTGCCACCTCGCAGGGTGTGGGTGTCGGTGAAGCTCAAGGCGGCGGTGTTGACCACCGGCCACCACATGAACACCGCGAGCAGCGCCAGGGAGGGCGCGAGGAACAGCCACGGCGTGTACCAACGTCTCCCGATCATGACCGGCCCTCCCATGGCCCGGTGGAACGCCCGGGGTCACGCTTCGGGGGGTGAGTGCGTGACCCCGGGCGGGTCGTTCAGTTCGCCCGACGCTGGAGGATGTCGTCGACCTCGGCGGTCGCGGCCTCCAGAGCCTCCTCGGCGGTGACGTCGCCGAGGATGGCGGACTGGACGCTGGAGATGATCGCGTTGTTGACCTCCTCGTCGACCACCACCGGCCGCAGGTTGGCCGCGTTGGGCAGCTGCGCCGCCGCCACGGAGACCGCCTCCGCGAAGTCCGCGTCGTCCTCGTCGGGGTCGGTGAACATCGGGTCCTCCAGGGCATCGACGATGCTCGGGAAGATCAACACCTCCTCGGCGAAGGCCAGCTGGTTCTCGCCGTTGGTCATGTACTGCGCGAAGGCGTGGGCGAGGTCAGGGTTCTCCGTGGTCTCCGGGACCAGCAGCCCCATGACCGACATGCCCGTCACGCCGGCGGGCCCGGTGATCTGCGGGGCGACACGGGTGTCCGCCGCGATGTCCGGTGCGTTCTCCTCGATGATGTTGAGGAAGTTCGGGCCGGTGGGGAACAGCGCGACGCTGCCGGCCTGGTACGCCTCGATCTCCTGGCGGTGGCCCTCGGTCACCGAGTCCGGGCTGATGGCGCCGTCCTCGTACAGCGAGCGCAGTTCCTCCACGAGCTCGACCGCCTCGGGGGTGTTGAAGGTGGCCTCGGTTGCGTCGTCGTTGGTGATCTCCACGCCGAGCTTGACCAGGTCGATGACGAACCGGTTCTCCAGGGCCGGGTGCATCCCACGCGCGTCGGTGTTGTCCGCCACGGTCCGCGCGGTCTCGAACAGCGCCTCGAAGGTCTCCGGCGCGTCGTCGGGGTCGAGCCCGGCCTCCTCGAGCAGCGCCGCGTTGTACATGGTCACCTCGGTGGAGAGGTACCACGGGTAGCCGAAGGCACCGTCGATGCCCGGGTAGCGGAAGGAGTCCCAGGCGCCCTCGACGTAGTCACCGCGAACGTCGGCGGCCGCCTCGTCGAGGTCGATGAACTGCCCCTCGACCGCCAACGGGAAGGACAGGTCCGGGTTGAGGTTGATGACGTCGGCCAGGGTCCCAGCCGACGCGTCGGCGAGCAGGCGCTCCTGAGCCCCCTCGAAGGGCACGTCCACCCACTCGACGGTCGCGTCGGGGTGCTGGCTCTCGAAGCTGTCGATCACCCCTTCGATGTAGTCGTCGAAGTCCGGCGACAGCTGCAGGGTGGTGAAGGTGATCTCACCGCTGAGCGCCGCAGGGTCCTCGTCGACGTCCCCGTCGGCGTCATCCTCGGGTTCGTCGGTCTCCTCCTCGGTGTCGGGCTCGGTCTCGGGTTCCTCGACCTCGCCGGCCGTCCCGCAGGCTGCGAGCACGACCGTCAACGCCACGAGCGCCGCCAATGGGCCTCGCCTGCTCCGGATCATGGCACTGCTCCTCATCAGCTACTCCCAGGGTCTCCGGCCGCCCACCTGACGGGCCGGACCTCCCGCAAGCCTGCCCGCGATGGGCAAAGTTGTCAATACCAATAACGAGAGGTCCGCTTTGGTCCGGCCACCCGCGGCAAGATAACCCGTGAGGGCGGACGAGGATGGACGTCTGGCGGTACACGGACGAATGTGGTAGATACCACTTGGGATCGCTCCACGCGTGATGGGAGGTATCGAGGTGGCCGACACCACGGCACGCACTGGGGTCAACGACGCACTCCGCCCCCATCCCAAGTACGCGCAGGTCCGCGACGACGTGCTGGCGCTGATCGGCGACCTCCCCGCGGGCAGCCCCATCCCGCCGGAGCGCACGCTCACCCGACGCTTCGGTGTGTCTCGGGTGACGCTGCGCCGCGCGGTGGACGACCTGGTCCGGGAGGGGCTGCTGGTCCGGCGGCAGGGCAGCGGGACCTACGTCGCCGAGGACAAGATCACACAACGGGTGTCAACGACCTCGTTCAGTGAGAACATGCGCCGACGTGGCCTCACGCCCAGCAGCCGGGTGCTGTCCTTCGAGCGCGGACCCGCCGGCGCACGGTCGGCCCGGCAACTCTCGATCTCCCCCACCGCCGAGGTGGTGGAGTTCGTCCGGCTGCGTCTGGCCGACGAGGAGCCGATGGCGCTGGAGAGCGTCGTGATGCCGGCGGCGCTGGTACCGGATCTGGAACCCGACGACGTCGCCCGCGGCTCGCTGTACGCGCTGCTGGATGAGCGCTACGGCCTGCGGGTGGTCGATGTGCAGCAGGTGATCGAGCCGACCGTCACCTCACAGGACGAGTCCTCGCACCTCGACCAGCCGCTCCACGCACCCGCCCTCCTGGTGCGCACCACCGCGCGGGACGCCGGTGGCCAGGTCCTGGAGTTCGCACGTTCGCTGTTCCGTGGCGACCGCTACGCCATCGTCACCGAGGTGACGGCCGGACCGGATGGCGACTCCGACATCGAACTTTCGGGGGTCGTCACCTCGACGTGGGGCCCGTGATGACGGCGCCGACCGGCGAACGGGTGCTCGTCGATGCCGGACGCACCGGGATCCGGATCGCCCGGCTCGACGGAGAGCGCGTCGTGCCCCTCGCCGAGGGCCCTGGCCTGCCCATGCTGGCCGAGGACGGCGGCCCACACGCCGCCGCCCGCGCCGTTGCGTCCCTACTGCCCACGCGCGGATCGATCGACACGATCGCCGCAGGGCTGACGGGGTTGATGGAGCTGCCCCACCGGAGGGAGGCGGTCGCCACCGAGCTCCGCGCGGCCACCGGGGCGCAGCGCACACTCCTGACCTCAGATGTGGTGACCTCCCACCTCGGCGCCCTCGGCGGACGGCCGGGCGTCGTCGCGGCGGTCGGCACTGGCACGGTCGTGCTGGGTCTCGGCGCGAGCGGCGAGGTGGCCAAGGTCGACGGCTGGGGGTACCTGGTCGGCGACGGCGGTTCCGGCTTCGACGTCGGCCGACGCGGACTCGCGGCTGCTCTGGCAGCACACGACGGGCGACGCCCGACGGAGCTGCACGCGGCGGCCGAGGCCCGTTTCGGTGGCGTCGCCGACCTCCCCGGATGGCTGTACGCACAGCCCGAGCCGGTGCACATCGTGGCCAGCTTCGCCCGTCAGGTGGCCGAGGTGGCACGCGACGGTGACGGCGTCGCGCTGGAGATCTGGGACGGGGCCGCCGCGGCGGTGACCACCGCAGTGGTGGCGGCCCTGCAGCGTGCCGTGCTCACCGGACCGGATCGGCGGGTGTCGTTCGCCGGCTCGTTGGGGCGTCTGGATCTGCTCCAGGACCGCGTCCGCGCGCGGCTCGCGCGACTCGCGGAACCTCCCGACATCGTCGCGTCGGCAGCAGACGCCCTCGCCGGGGCCGGCCTGTTGCTGGACGCCGACCTGCGGCGGCGGCTCGGTCCGATCGTCCACGTCTCCCCGTGAGCGGTGGCTCGCCGCGCGCCACCGACCGGCCCGCGCGCCTACGCCTCCAGCAGGCCCCGGTCGGCGACCCACCCGGCCAGCACCTCAGCACACCGTGCCAGCGCGTCGGGCCACGTGCTGGCGAACCCCTCGTCGGCGCCGTCGCTGACCGCCTTGATCAGCCACACCGACCTGCCCAGCGCCCGGGCCGTTGCCGCGACCGCGTAGCCCTCCATGTCAACGACGTCCGCGGAGACGGCCAGACGCGCCCGGTCCGCCGCGTCGTCGATCAGCCGGTCGCCGGTCGCCAGTCGGCCGCTGGCGCCTTGCGGCCCGTCCAGCGCCAGGGGCCCGCCGGGAAGCGGCCGTCCCACGAACTCGCTCAACGCGGTGTGCGCGAAGTCGTGCTGGTGCACCGTGGCGATCTCGACCACCTCACCCAACGGCTGGCCGTGGAGGCCACCCGCCGTGCCGACGTTGATGACCAGATCCGCGTCGCTGCCGGCGAGCAGCCCCGCCAGCGCGGCAGCGGCCTGGACCTTCCCCACCCCGAGGTGGTGGACGGGCACGTGGCGACGCAGCGCGACGCTCTCCTCCTCCAGGGCGGCGACGAACAGGATGGACACCTCGACTCCGTTCCGCGAGCGTCCGGCACGCTAACGGCTGCGCCACCGTTGCGGGGCCGCACCACCTCGGCGCTTACGCTGCGGCAGCCCGTACTGCCCCGACCCGGAGCGCTGCTGTGGACGTCATCTGCACCGTGGACGACGGCATCCTCACCGTCGCCATGGACGACGGCGACAAGAACACCTTCGACCCGGCCGCCTTCCGGTCGCTGACCGCCGCGCTGGACGCGCATCCGGAACCGGCGGCGGTGGTGCTGACGGGCCGTGAGGGCATCCTCAGCGCCGGCCTGGACCTGAAGTGGATGCGGTCCCGCGGACGGACGGGGGTGCAGGAGCTGCTGCTCGGCTTCGGAACCTGCCTGATGCGCTGGTGGACCGAGCCACGACCCACCGTGTGCGCCGCGGGCGGGCACGCCATCGCCGCGGGCACGATGCTCGCGATGGCCTGCGATCACGCGGTGGCGACCGACGGCGGGTTCTGGGGGCTGACCGAGACCCAGGTCGGTCTCGAGATGCCGGAGTTCGGTCTCGCCCTCGCCCGCGCCAACCTGCGCGCCGACCGTCTCGACGATCTGCTGCTGCCGGGCGAACGGATCGACGCGGCGGCAGCGGTGGAGGCGGGCTACGCCGACGTGCTGGCGGCCGACCAGGCGGAGGCCATGACCCTGGCGCTCGAGCGTGCCCGCACCCTCGCCGGGCTGCCGGCGGCGGCCTACGCCGGCACCAAACGACGGCTCCGGGGCGCGGCCGCGGACGCGGTGCTGTCGGGGCTCGAGGCGGACATCGCCGTGCTCACCGCACACCTCGAGGGCTGAGCGATGCGACCCGGTCGTGGATGAAGGCCAGCTTGCGCATCACCAGCGGGGAGAGCACGAAGGGGTAGAGGTCCTCCTCCCCCATGGATCGGTTGACGGCGTTCAGGGCGTAGCTCAGCGGGAGCCAGCCGGCCAGCAGGCGGTCGGCGTCGACGTCGTCCAGCGTGCGCGGATCCGCGGCCAGGCCGTCATCGGCACCTCCGGGCAGCTGCGGCCCCTGGACGACCAGACCCCATGAGGCCGCGGTCTGCAGCACCCCGCGGATGTGCAGGTAGTGGGCGAAGGTCTCCGCCCAGTCCTCCGCCGGGTGCATCGTCGCGTACTCGCTGACGTGCGCGTCTCCCCAGCACGCGGGTGCACCCTCGGCGTAGTGCCGGTCGAGGGCGGCCTGGTAGTCGGTGCGCTCGTCGCCGAACAGGGCGCGCGCAGCGTCGCGGTCGGCCTCGTCGGTGAGCAGGACCGGGAAGAAGTAGTGGCCGATCTCGTGGCGGAAGTGCCCCAGCACCGTGCGGTACGGCTCGCTCATGAGGGTGCGGACCTTCTCGCGGTGCACCGCGTCCGACTCCGCGAGATCGAGGGTGATCACCCCGCCCGCGTGGCCCGTGGTGACGGGCTGCTCCGCGCTGGAGAGCAGGTCGAAGGCCACACCCGTGCCCCGCACCTCGTCACGCGGCTCCACCGGCAGGCCCAGCACCCGCAGCTGGAACAGCAGGCGCCGCTTGGCGGCCTCGGCCACGCGCAGCTGCACCAGGGCCGAGGTGTCGTCGTCCGCGGGCCGGGTACGGGTCAGCGCACAGCTCGCGCAGAGCTGGCCCGGGGTGGCCGCCCCCCAGTTGCACGCCGCCACCTCGGCGTTGGCGCACCGGGGGTGGTCGCCATCGGCAGCGACCATGCCGAGGTGGTCGAGATCGAAGACGAAGGCGGTACCGCACGCCAGGCAGGCGGTGTTGGCGAAGTAGACCAGCCCACCGCATCCGGGACAGGAGAAGACCTTCACCCGGCGTCCTCCTGCGCCACCGCCTCCAGCGCCCGCTCGGCCAAGGCCACCGCACGTGCAGCCGGAAGGCCCAGCCGGTGGATCTGCACGGCGTAGGCCCTGGCCGCGGCCGCGGCGGCGGCCTCCACGGGATCGGCGGACGGCGCGACGAAGGTGCCGGCGCGACCCCGGGTCTCGACGATGCCGTCGGACTCCAGCGCCCGGTAGGCCCGTGCGACGGTGCCCGGCGCCACCTGCAGCGACGCCGCCAGGCGCCGTACGGCCGGCAGCCGTTGCCCGTGCACCAGGGTGCCGTCGGCGACCTGCGCCACCACGCCGGCACGGATCTGCTCGTAGGGCGGCTGCGGCGCCGCGCCGTCGAGGTGGAGCTCCACGCAGCGGCCTGTCGCGAGAGGATGGAGCCGCAGGATACGCCCCGGCACACGCGCTACGGGACCACCGCAACGGGGTTCGCACCGTTGCCACCGTCGGGGCTGGGCGGGTGACGGTGCATCCCGCATCCTGCACCCGCCCGCCCCACCAACGACCAGCGGGGGGACGGCACCGGGACCGGGAGGCGACGCGTGACCAGGCACAGCGAAGCGCCGGCGGAGCGTGAGCTCCCACCGGCGCTGCAGCGGATGGTGGAGATCCGACGGGACATCGAGTCCGGCCGCTGCCCCGTCCCCGCCGAGCTGTGGGTGGCGACGGGACAGCGGTAGTCCGTTCCGGGTGGCTCAGGCCTCCTGCAGGTCGCGGCGCCGGAAGGCCACCGTGCCGATCCCCGCGGCGACGACGCCCACGGCGACCATCACCAACAGCGGGACCACCTCCATCGACTGGGCCGGGACGGCAGCCAGCTGACGGAAGGGGCTGAGCTCGAGCGCCCACTCGGGCAGCTCCAGCAACCCGCCCACGAAGTCCAGCAGGTAGGCGGCGAGCACCAGGCCGTAGGCCAGCGGCGCGGTCGCCCGCGGCAGGATGCCGAACACCGCGATCCCGACGCCGAGCGCGAGCCAGGCCACCGGCACGACGTTCACCGCGGCGGCCAGGGCGTCCGCCAGCGTGATCGGTGTGCCGACCAGGGCGGCACCGGCGCTGACCAGGCCACCGGCCACCAGTGCCAGCAGCACGACGGCGACGGCGGCGGTGGCGATGCGGGTCAGCAGCCAGCGCACCCGGCCCAGGGGGCGGACCAGCAGGTGCTCGATGCGCCAGCTCGCCTCCTCCTCGCGGATCGCTGCGGCCTGGCCTGCGGCGAACACCGCGAGCAGCAGCGCGACGATCCCGAAGGTGAAGCCGACGATGCCCTCAGGCGTGTCGATGCCGTGCCAGCCGAGCTGGTTGCCCATCTCGACCATGGTCGGCAGGTCGGCGACCGCCTCGCTGAAGTCGCGTGCCAGGAGCCCGAAGGCCAGGGTGACGATGCCGATGATCGCGCCCCAGGTACGCAGACCGGCACCGGTCAGCCGTGCCGCGAGGTGGGTGTGCCCCGTGACCGTCCGCGGCGCACGGGACGGCTCGTCGGTGGCGCCGCCGAGCCAGCCGGCGGTCAGGTCGCGCTGCGACCACGCGACGACCGCGAGGAACAGGACGAGGACCAGGGTGGTGAAGGCGGCGAAGACGGCTGCCCAGGCCTCGTCGACGGGGTGCAGGTAGCCGACCCAGCCGAAGGGGGTCGTCCACCACACCCACTCCGGGGTGGCGCTGGCGGCCGCCAGCAGCCGCAGCCCGAGCAACACACCCATCACGCTGCCGACCAGGCCGACCGCACGGCGGTAGGACGCGACGAGCTGGGAAGCCAGCGCACCGCCCAGGGCGAAGGTCGCGGTGAGCAGGGCCGCCGCACCGCCGAGCGCCCAGGAGGTGCCGGCGTCCATCCCGGCCGCGGTGTGGCTGACACCGACGGCGACGGCGAAGAGCACGTGGGTGGTGAGCAGCGCCGCGATCGCGGAGAGGGTCAGCCCACGGGGGCTGACGACGCCGGCACGCAGCCACTCCAGGTGGCCACGCTCCTCGGCGCGGCGGAGCAGCCGTGCACCGGCGAGCATCCCCCACACCGCGGCGAGGATGGAGAACATCCCCCAGCGCGACAGGGTGGCGCCTTCCACGGTGGTGAGCTGGACGAACCGGCCGAGCATCGCCTCGAAGGCGGGGATGCCCTCCATGTCGGCGAACAGGGCGAGCTCCTCGGGGGTCGCGTAGCGGTCCTCGTAGGTGGCGACGACGCCGACGCTGACCACGGTCAGCCCCGTGATCCAGGCGATCGCCGCCCCGCGCAGCAGCCGCAGGTGGTGACGGTAGAGCCGCAGCCACACCCGCATCGGGGAGCGGGGCGTGCGGCCGGTGACGGCCCCGGTGGCGGTGCCCGCGGGTCGTTTTGTCGGTCGGGTGGTCATGGTGGTCATCGTGCTGCCTCCTCACGCGTGCCGGTGCGGCGCGCGGATGTCAGACGCCTGCGTCGGCGGTGAGCTCGGTGGACTCGTCGTAGTAGGCGTGGAACAGCTCCTCGAGGCTGGGTTCCCGCATCGAGAGCGTGTGCACCTCGGCGGTCGCCAGGGCCTTGAGCAGCGGGTCGGTCGAGCCCTGCACCTGCAGACGGATCGCCCCGTTGGCGATCACGACGTCCTCGACACCCGGGACGTCCTCGAGGACCGGGGGCTGGCCACTGAACGTGGCCTCCACGGTGGTGGCGTGCAGGTGCCGCAGCTCGTCGAGGGTCCCGTGCTCGACGAGGACACCCTGACGGAGCACGGCGACGCGGTCGCACACCGCTTCCACCTCGGAGAGGATGTGGCTGGACAGCAGGATGGTCTGGCCGCGGGCCTTGGCCTCGCGCAGGCAGTCCTGGAAGGTGGCCTCCATCAGCGGGTCCAACCCGGAGGTCGGCTCGTCCATGACCAGCAGCGGTGCGCGGGTCATCAGGGCCGCGATGATGGCG
>PXDB01000002.1 GCA_003565155.1 Nitriliruptoraceae bacterium
ATGTTCGGAGCGTGGAAGCGAGCACCACCAACCATCAGAAACCGCCCCGAACGGCCGATCAGACCACGATCTCAGCCATTCCCGTTCCCCAACCCGTCACCACGGTGCCGGGAGTCCTGGACTCCCACGGCGGGGGCGGGCTGATCACCGACGGCGACACGCAGTGGATGACCGCGGGCAGCGGCATGCTCCACATCGAGACCCCACCGGAGGAGGTCGTGGTCACGGGCGGCCTGTTCCACGGCTTCCAACTGTGGGTGAACCTGCCCAAGGTCATGAAGTGGAACGCGCCCCGCTACCAGGACCTGCGTGGGCGCGACGTGGCGCTCGCGACCTCCCACGACGGCGGCGCGCTGCTGCGCGTCATCGCCGGGGACGTCGCGGGAGTGACCGGACCGGGCTCCACCTTCACCCCGATCACCCTGATCCACGCCACCCTGGAGCCCGGCGCCCAGCTGCGTCTGCCGTGGCCGAACGGCTACAACGCGCTGGCGTACGTCCTCTCCGGCCGGGGGAGCGTCGGCGCCGAGCGGCGCGCCATCGAGATGGGCCAGCTATCGGTGTTCGGTCGGGGAGACGAGGTCGTACTCGCCGCCGCGGCACGCCAGGAGACCCGCGCACCGAAGATGGACGTGCTGCTCCTCGGGGGGCAACCGATCCGCGAGCCGGTGGCGTGGTACGGACCCTTCGTGATGAACACCAAGGCCGAGGTGGTGCAGGCCTTCGAGGACTTCCAGGCCGGCAAGCTCGGCCGCATCCCGGCGCTCCACGACCACGGCAACGTCGACGTGACGGATCGATGAGCACCACGGACCGTCACCCGCACCGGTGAACAGCTCCATAGGCACACAGCACGCCGACATCAGATCTGGCCTATCGCCCACGTGACGGTGTCGTACCACCACTGCGTGTTCGGCGGGCAGTAGGTACTGGCGAAGTCCCAGTCCACGTCGTCGGTGTCGTAGAGCGCACCGAGACGTTCGGTGTACTCGTCGATGGCCTCCTCCCAGGAACCCCAGGCCTGCAACCCACTCGGGCCGCTCCCGCCCCACCCCCACGCGTTGTGGGTGCCGGTCGGCTTCCGCTCGGCACCGTTGGACTCCGCGATCGCGATGGCGACGACCACCCGGGGGTCCACATCGTGCTCGACGCCGGCGGCCACGATCGTCTCGGCGTGCGCAGCCAGCGGCGCGTCGCGACCGTCGAGGAAGTCGAAGACGCGCTCGGCGTCGATCTCCTCCCCGTCCGCGGTCTCGTACGCGGGCTCGGACGTGGTCGCTTCCTCGTCGTGGGACGACGTCGAGGTGGTGGTCGACGCGGCCGCGTCCCCACCCGGCAGCCGCGGCAGGTCCTCGCGGTCCGAGAGCCGCTCGATGTCGCCGATGGGTGGCTGGGTAGGCGAGTCGCCGCCGCTACGCGGCGCGAGGTCCACATCCGGCCGCACAGGATCCTGGCCGGCCTCCGCGGCAGCTGGGATCCGGCCGTCATCGGACCCGGCGACCGCACCCTCCCCGTCGGGCGGAGCGGTGGCGGCGACGTCGGTCCCGGACGAGGCCGCGAGGACGACCGCGAAGCTGGTTGCGGCCGTGACGGCGGTCACGGTCGCCAGCAGGCGGTTGCGGCGTCCATCGGTGTCGACGGACGGGCGGGAACGTGGAGCAGCGCGCACGGTGTTCCTCGAGGGTGCGTCGCCCACCGCCGTGCAGGGTTATCGGGCACGGTCGTGACCTCTCGTCACGATCCCGGCCCTGCGCGTGTCGCGCACAGCGGGCCGGAGGTGGTCCACCGCGTCGGTGGAAGCGGGGTGTCCCGCTGCGAGGACCTCCGCTCGACGCGACCGCGCCGGGGACGGAGTTCGTGTTGCTTCAGTGTGGACGCCTGGCCAGGTGGCGTCACCGGGGTTGGTACCGCCCTGTGGCCAGGCTGTCCGACCACCGGCAGCGGACGGGTTGACAACCCGCCAGGTCGTCCTCCTCGCGCAGGCGAACGCCCCGGCGGATGCCGGGGCGCCCGTGGTCGGTACTGACGCAGCTCAGTTGCCGGGCAGGGGCAGCTGCGGGAGGCCCCACAGGACCAGCAGCGTCACCGCCATCGTCGCGAAGAAGGTCACGGGCCAGACCCGTGCGGCCGCCACCTGGGGTGCGGCACCAGCACCACCACGCCTGCGGATCACGATCTCCAGGAGGAGCAGTGTGGTGGTGGCCGCAGCCGACATCATGCAGAAGGGGCAGATCGCACCGATCGGTACCAGCTGGAGGTACACGAACCCCGCGGACGACAGCACCCCGAGGCTGGTCAGGGGCAGCAACGCCCGCTCCAGCCGCGCATCCTTGGTGTGCAGCCAGGTCGCGCCTGCCGCGATCATGAGGATGTAGTAGGCGGCACCGATGGTGGCCAACGGGATCGGGCCGACGTAGGCCCACGGGCTGGTGATCACCTCGATCGCACCCTGGGGCTGTACCCCATCGGGCAGCGGGAGGACGAGGAAGTGGATCGCGGTCAGCAGCATGCTGGCGCCCCAGCCGACGACGGCGACACCGATGAAGGTGCGGATCAGGACGTTGATCGTGCGGTCGTCACCGGTCGGCTGCGTGCCGCGACCGATGTCGGTGGCTGCGGTGGTGGCGGGAGCGGTCTGGGTCATCGGGGAACCTCTCGAGGAGTGGCATGGACGGGTTGGTGGGCGCGCGGTCACAGGACGGCACACGGCCGTCGCAGGACGACGGCTGGTCCACCGGAACATGCGCCGGGATGCGGCGCGGTGACCTGCGGTGCGGTGCTGACCCTGATGAACGCCGCCGTCGGCCGGATCCATCCCGCGAACCGGCCCGGCGCAGCAAGTGGGGACCAAGGGCCCTGGCCGGGGGGTCGTCGGTCACGGTGCGCCGCCAGCCGGCTGGCTACTCCACCAGCTCCGCCTCGCCGTCCCACGTACCCCCACGCTCACGCACGGTGCACAGCCACGGCGTCCGTTCGATCGCACCCGCGCCGTCCGCAACCTCGACGTCGGCCTGCACGTCCCACTCCTGGCCACGCTCGGCGATGCTGGCATCGCTGACGTCGGGGAAGCGGGCGGCCTCCGGCGCGGGCAGGAGCTGTCGCACCAGGTCCTGACACGCCAGGTAGGCGTCGGGTTCACCACCCGCCGATGGCGTCGTCGAACCCTGGGGCATCGTCGCGCGCTCGGCACCGATCGCCCACCCCATGAGCATGAGGATCAGCACCACCCCCGCGCCTGCGGCGATCTGCAACGGCGTCACCCGGCGCCGGTGGGTCCGACGCCGCAGACCCTGCGTGTGGTCGGCCCAGCGGACACCGTCCCACCAGCGCCGATCGGCGTAGCCGAGCGGATCGGGCCACCAGCCGGGGTGCGGCGGCGCTTGCGGGGGATCGTTGACGCCCTCGCTGCGGTGCTGCTCGTCCGACATCATCTCACTCCGGCGACGCTCGGGAGCACGGTACGGGCCGCACCGGATGGTCACAGGAGCGCCACGTGCCCCGCGTCCGCGGCAGCGCCGACAGCACCAGAGCTGGAGAGGGGACTCGAACCCCTGACCTATCGCTTACGAGGCGATTGCTCTACCGACTGAGCTACTCCAGCGCGGTCGCGCAGGGTAGCGAGCACCCAACCGGAGGGAGCCACCACCACCGGCTACGGTGCCACCGCCGACGCGAGGAGCCACCGTGGGTGCCATCGACATAGGGGGGTGCTGGCCGACCACGGTGTCCGTCGAGGGGATCTGGTCGGTGGTCACCGACCTGTCGACCTGGGGCGAGTGGTGGCCCGCCATCAGCCACGTCGAGACGCTGGAACCCTCCACGGGCGCCGTGTCCGCCGCCCGGCTCACCTTCTCCACACGGCCACCGCTACGCCCCTTCACCTCGACCGTGCAGGTCACCGACCAGGCCGAACCGCACCGCCTCGAGGTGCTGTTGGCGGACGGACCGCTGCGCGGTGAGGGCACCTTCACCATCGCCGAGGACCGTGACGGCAGCACCGCCTGCTACGACGTCTCCCTGGCGGTGCGGTCCCTGCTCTTCCGCCCCCTGGAGCCGATCCTGCGCGGTGCGACGCGCGCAAGCGGTCGGGCCCGCCTGGAGCGTGCCGGTGCTGATCTGGCTGCCCTGGCGGGCGGCACCCTGCGGGATCCCTGACCGCCGGCTGACCCCGAGTCAGGCCGACGCGGCGTAGATGGGCAGGGCCAACTGCAGGAGCAGCCGTTCGAGCTGCAGCTCCGGGTTGCCGTTGCGGTCCAGGGCGTCACGGCAGTGCGTGACCGCGGCGAGCGCGCGGACCGCGTCCGGGACGGGCAGACGCTGGGCGTCCCGGCGCAGCTCCTCCTCGGCGTCGAGGTTGACCAGGTCGGCGGACCCGCCCCCGGATGCCACCGTGATGAGATCGCGCAGGTAGCTGGCCAGGTCGTCGAGCACCAGATCGAGAGCGGCCCGTACCGCCTGACGTTCCGTGCGCTCGTGCTTGCGCCTGATCTGGTTGCGCATCTTCGGGGGCCAGCCGCGGCCACGGTCGTCGACACCGAACTCCTGCTCGAGCCGGGTCAGCTCCTCGGCGTTGGCCTCCTTGACCACCGCCGAGCGGCCCTTCGCCCAGCCATGCAGCTCCTTGGTCAGCGGGACGACGATGCCAGGGCCGGCCGTGGCGAGCCGGTCGACGACATCGAGGTGGCGCTGCCGGGCGGCGGCGACGTCCGGGTCGGCCAACGCCGCGAGCCGGCCCGGCGACCCGAGGGCGGCGCGCGCGAGCGCCTCGTGCTGGGCGGATGGGGTGTCCAGCGCAGCTGCGCGCCGCCGCAGCGGATCGAGCCCCCAGGGCACCAGGTCCAGCCGACGACACCGTGACACCACGGTGTCGAGCAGGGCGCCCTCGTCCTCCACCTCCAGCACCCACAGCACCGAGGCGGGGGGTTCCTCCAGCACCTTGAGGAAGGCGTTCTGCGCCGCCTCGTTCATCCGGTCCGCCCCGCGGACCCGGAGCACCTTGCGACGCCCCTCGGTCAGCGAGTGCATGGCCGCGGGGATCCACTCGCCGCGGACGTCATCGACCAGGTAGCCGGCACCCTTCGGTTCGAGCTCGAGTAGCGCGGTGTGCCGCCCGTCGCCCATCCTCCGGCAGGTCGCGCACGCCCCGCAGGCGAGATCCGCAGCCACGGGGTCCGGGCAGTTCAGCGTCGCCGCCAGCGCCCGCACGAGCTCCTGCTGGCCGACCTCTGGTGGTCCCACCACCAGCCAGGCGTGGGCGAGCTCATCACGGGCCACCGCTCGCCGGATCGCATGGACGGCTGCGGGCTGGCCGAGCACCAGGGACCAGGCACCGGACTGCGCGTCCTCGACCGTATCGACGCTCACCGTGCGGACCCGTCGGCGCCCGGCCGTCCGGGAGGCGGCGGCGGTGCAGCCGCCGGTCGGCGCTCGGACACCGCGGAGGCCTGCTGCCGGAGTCGCTCCATCTCGGCCTCCTGCGCAGGGGGCAGGCCGAGCAGGCCCGTGACCTTCTGGCGCACCTGGGCGTGGATCGCCTCCACGGGCTGGTCGGCATCGACGACCAGGTAATGCTCCGGGTCGACGGCAGCACGCCGGCGGTAGGCGGCCCGTACGGCCCGGTGGAAGGGCAGGCCGGCAGCCTCCAGGCGGTCGGGTTCCCTGCTCCCGGTGGCCCGTGCCAGACCCGCGGTCGGATCGACGTCGAGCAGCACCACCAGATCAGGTGCGAGCCCCCCGGTCGCCCAACGGTTCAGCTCCGCGACGCGCGCCTCCCCCAGACCACGGGCCGAACCCTGGTAGACCACCGAGGAGTCGATGTACCGGTCGCACAGCACCACGTGCCCGCGCTGCAGGGCCGGCACGATCACCTCACGCACGTGCTGGGCGCGGGCGGCCGCGTAGAGCAGGGCCTCGGTGCGCTCGTCCATCTCCTCGGCGCTCGGCCGCAGCAGCAGGTCACGCACCGCCTCTCCGAGCCGGGTGCCACCCGGTTCACGCGTGACGACCGCGACGTGCCCGGCACGCTCCACGGCGGAGCGCAGCAGCCGCATCTGGGTCGACTTGCCCGCCCCGTCGCCGCCCTCGAACACCACGAACACCCCGCGAAGGCTGTCGGCGTCGACCTTCGGCGCGGCGTCGAGGCCGATGCCGGACTCCTGCTGCAGGGCGCGGTTGAGGGTGCGCAGCACCAGCACGGAGCCGACCACCGCGAGGCCACCACCGAGCAGCAGGGTGATCCGCACACCCCCGAAGGTGTAGGGGTAGAG
>PXDB01000109.1 GCA_003565155.1 Nitriliruptoraceae bacterium
ACCACGGCCCCGGCCGCAGCCCAGACCACGGCCCCGGCCGCGGCTGCAGATCCGTGGCGGCGCAGCGTCCCTGCTGGCAGCCAGCTCCGAGGGACCGATCTCCGGCACTGGGGAAGATCACGCCCGTATGTGGTCCGGATCTTCCCCAGTTCATCGCGTCGATCCGGCGCGCCGCTGGGCATCGCGCTCCGAGACGGCTGGCGGTACCACCGATGCGGGAGGCGTGGACCCGGCTGCCACCCGTCCGCGCGCGCCCGATCGACGCGGCGGCCGGATCAGTCCGCCAACAGCGCCGTCATCGCAGCGACGAAGCGACGCAGGTCCGTGACCCGGACGAGGTTGTCGACGACCAGTCGGTCGTCGACCTCGGCGTAGCCGTGCACCAGCACGTTGCGGAACCCCACCGCCCCGGCCAGGGAGACCGCCACCTCGGCGGGAAGGACGCCGGCGTGCTGCAGCAGTCGGAACGCATCCGCGTTGGAGGACGGTGTCCCGAGCCCGCGCGCAGCCACGACGTGCTGGGCCGCGTCGATGCACGCCTCGATCGCCGTCTGGAAGGTGTACTTGAGGTGGCCGAGCCGCACCTCGTCGGCCAGCAGTCCTTCCACGTCGCCGCGCGCCGACCCGGCGTAGCCGTCCAGGACCTTGAGCCGCGAGGTGACACGGCCGAGCAGCGCCAGCAACCGCTCCGTGTCAACCATGGGCCCGCACGAAGTCCCGCTGGAACGCCGCCCGCCGCGGCGCCTCATCGAGGTAGCGCTTCCGGGTGTCCGCCTGCCAGCGCACGCGCGCCACCGGATCGTCGTCCAGCAGGACCACGCCGGTCAGCGCGACACGTCCGGCCAGGCCTTCCGGCGCCCGCTGGAGGTCGACGACGTCGACCCGCTCGTCGAGCGCGCCCGCGAGGCTCCACAGGTCGAGTGGTCCATCCGCCCACACGCCGAGGTCGATGTCCGAGTGCGCGCCAGCGGAGCCGTCCGCGTGGCTGCCGAAGACCAGCGCGAACCGCACGCCATGGTCCCTGAGGACGCGACGCACGGCCGCAAGGTCGGTAGGTAGCTCCATACCGGCCAAGCGTAGGCCGGGGCGCCGCCGACGACCGTCAGTCCGGCGGGATCAGGGTGTTGGCGAACACCAGCCAGGCCAGCAACGACTTGGCCACCAGCGAGAGCAGCACGTAGGTGGTCTCACCGAGGAAGTAGTTCGCCCACCCACCGATGCGCTTGTACTGCAGCCACTGGTTCAGCCCGAAGGAGAAGTAGAAGGCGAACAGGGCGAACACGATCACCCACACGAAGCCGGGCACCAGGGACAGGTCGCGGTCGGGGTCGCCGATGCTGAGCACGTACACCACGATGGCGATCCAGGGCGCCAGGCCGACGCCTGTGCCCAGCCAGAAGGGCAGCAACGACCCGCCCGGACGCAGGTAGCGCTCCTGCAGATCGCCGAAGGCGATCATCGCGATGTTGGCGCCGGCGATGGCGATGAAGGCTGCGATGTCGACCACGCCGGTCACCGCAGCGATCAGGATCACCATGATCGTGGAGGAGACCGAGTACTCGACCCAGCGTGCGGTGTTCTTGCCGCGCAGCAGATCCGCGGTGTAGCGCGGGAAGTACCACGGTGAGGCGATCGTGAAGTGCGCCAGCGAACTGATCGCCAGGAACAGGAACACCCACAGCCCGACATCCAGCGAGCCGACCTCTATCAGATCCGGTGGGGTCCCCGGTGGTCCCTGCGGGTAGGTCCCGGCGATCGGCAGGGTGAAGCCCGTCTCGTTCAGCACGAAGACGGCGATGGCTTGGACCAGGTGCAGCACCCCCATGACGATGTTCTGGACCCGCAGGCGCGAGAGGCGGGCGTCGATGTCGCCGGCGCTCATGCCGGGAAAGAGCAGCTCGTCGGTTCGGGACACGTGGTGACCCCCGTTCGGTAGCTCCCTCCGTTGGCGGCAGGAGCATCTCACCCGAAGCTCAGCCCGGGAACCGTACCCCGCTGCGCAGCAGCACGTTGGCGTAGGGACGGAACTCTCCGGTGCGGACCACGGCGCGGGCACCCTCGGTCGCCGCCTTCAGGTCCTCGTGGGTGACCTGCACCACCTGCGCCTGTGGCAACCGCGCCGCGAGCGCCTCGAGCAACCACGGAGCTGCCGCGACGCTCTCCTCTGCGACCACGTACGCCTCGATCACCAGCTCGCTGAGGACCGCGTCGAGGACGTCGAGCAGCGCGGGCTTGCCGGGCGCGAACGCCAGGTCGATGCGGGACGTGTGCAGCGGGATGGGAAGCCCCGCATCAGCCAGACCGATCAGGTCCCCGTGACCCGCAGCAGCCACGGTCCATGCCAGCTCAGGATGCAGCAGACGTTGGTCCTTCACGGGGATGTCCCTTCCTGTGCCCGCCAGGTGTGGCCGATCTCATCACGTCGCGGCAGCGACGGCTGGGCGCCCCGCCGGGTGACCGTGACCGCCGCCCCCCGGGTCGCCCACCCGGCGGCCGCTTCCAGTCCCGCACCCTCGGTCAGGGCGACGGTCAGCGCCGCACAGAAGGAGTCCCCCGCGGCCGTGGCGTCCACCGCGTCGACCTGCGGTGCTGGCAGGTGCACGGTCCGGTCGTCGTCGACCACCAGCGCACCCTCGCTGCCGAGCGTCACGACCACCCGGGACGGACCGTCGAGGACGCGGGCAAGGTCGACAACCTCGTCCTGGCCCGTCGGTTCCCGCGCCGCTTTCGCGAGCAGGGCCAGCTCGCTGCGGTTGGGCACCAGGACATCGACGCTGCGCAGCAGCTCGTCGGGCAGCTCGGTCGCCGGGGCCGGGTTCAGGACCACCAACCCCGTCGCCGCGGCCGCCGCAGCAGCGACGGTGGGCACGGGTATCTCCAGCTGCAGCAGCACGGCAGCAGCGTCGGCCAGGGACGAGGACGAGAGGTGCGCGGGGGCCAGTCGCGCATTGGCGCCGGGGCTGACAACGATCGTGTTCTCAGCGCTCCCGTCCACCACGATCAGGGCCAGTCCGCTCGGTACCCCCGGGGTCGCCGTGAGGCCATCGACATCGACCCCGTCGTCCACGAGCGACTGCCGCAGGGTGTGGCCAACGTCATCCTCGCCGATGCAGCCGATGAAGGCGGTCGAGGCGCCGAGCCGCGCACAGGCCACCGCCTGGTTGGCGCCCTTGCCGCCAGGCACCCGGTATGCGTCACCGCCGATGACCGTCTCACCAAGCCGAGGGTGCCGATCGACGGGGACGACGACATCGAGGTTGGCGCTGCCGACGACCGCGATGCGCCGCGCCGCGGCAGGCCGATCCCTACTGCCGGTGCTCTGGGTGCGGGGTTCCTCGGTCACGGCGACACCGGGGCAGCAGGGTCCTGCCCGGTGGTCCAGCCGAGCAGACCACGGAACAGCGGAGCGTAGCCGTCCCACTGCTCGCAGAACTCGGGCGGTGCCCAGTGGGGTGCGCAGTCGGAGGTGAACACCGCGGTCCGACCCGCACCGACCTCACGTACCGCGACGAGCGGGTCGCCGCCGATGGTGGCCAGCACCTCGGCATCCTCGACGGGCACCGTGCGGTTGTAGCCGAGAAGGTGCGGCCAGTCCGTTGCTCCACCGCCAAGCGCGGGATGGTCGGCCACCGCGACCGTGGGGCGCAGCCCCTCGGGTGCCTCGACGCGGTCGTCCTGCGGTAGGCACGTGACGGGCAGCACCTCTTCGACGGGTGTGCCCGCGAAGGCGGCCTTGGCTTCGAACCCTGTGAACGACAGGTAGCCGCCGACCATCACCAGGCCCCCGCCGTCCCTGACCCAGTGCGCAAGGGCCATCAACCGGTTGGGGTGGGTCTGGGAGCGCTCCAGGACCACCCGTGGGAGCAGCAGGGAGTTCGCTCCGATGTCGCTGAGCACCACCACGTCATAGGCGGCGAGGTCAGCCGGCGTCGAGGGGAAGTGGTCCGGCACCAGGTGTGCCGGGAGGTGGGTGACGGTGTGGCCACCCGCCTCCAGGGCGTCACGCAGCGGGCCGATGCCCTCGACGTAGGAACTGACGGTGAAGTGGTCCACACCCTTGATGTGGGTGGACTGGGTGATCCAGGACTCTCCGGCCACAAGAACGTGCATCGGGTCCTCCGGGGTGGACTGACGACGGTAATGGGGTGGTGGAGCCCGTCGCGCACGACGCGCGACGATGTCGGGAGGGTTCAGCCCTCGTTGATCAGGGTGAAGAAGGTCACCTCGTAGGTGTCGATCCACTCCATCCAGCGCGCGGCGACGTCCTTGCCGGGTGACACCTCGTGATCGGCTTCGAAGGCTTCTGGCGAGGCGATCTCGATGACCTCGAGCCCGTCCCAGCCCGCCCGGGCGCCGCCCATCTGCCGGACGGCACGACCGTCCATGAAGCCACGGACAGAGGGCAGCTCCAGCATCCTCGGACCGATGAACTCGCGGGCGAAGCGCTCGTAGTCGTCCAGGGTCCGGCCCTCCGCGAGGGTGAACAACGTGACGGCGACGTACATGGGGTGCTCCGATCGTCACAACGACGGGGGCCACGGGGTGGGATCGGGGCCGGCCGGCCCGGGGGGAGAGCCGGCCGGCCCCGAGACCGTCAGCCGAGGAAGTCACCGACGTTGTCGGCGGTGACCAACTCGACGTCGACTGGGACCTCTGCGTCGAGGTCCTCGCCACCGGCGAGCGCCACGGCGCTCTCGATGCCGATGCGGCCGATCTCGAAGGGCTGCTGGGCGACGGTGCCGTCCATGCGCCCGTCTTCGATCGCCGCCAGGGCGTCGTCGGTGGCGTCGAAACCGATGATGACGAGGTCGTCGAGAATGCCGAGTGCGTCGGCCGCCTCGACGGCACCGAGTGCCATCTCGTCGTTCTGCGCGAAGATGGCGTCCAGGTCGGGGTTGGCCTGCAGGATGTCCTGGCCGACGCTGAAGCCCTCGTCGCGGCTGAAGTTCGCCGTGATGCTGGACACCAGCTCGACGCCGTCGGCACCCTCGAGGACGTTCTCGAAGCCGGCGCCCCGTTCACGGGTGGCGTCGGTGCCGGGGATGCCCTCGAGCTGGGCGACGGTGCCCGCATCGCCGATCAGCGACAGCAGCTCCTCGGTCGCGAGCTCACCGCCCAGCACGTTGTCGCTGGATACGTGGGTTGCCACCTCGGCGCCGTCGACCGCGCGGTCGACCGTGATCACCGGGATGTCGGCCGCCTCGGCCGACTCCACCACCGCGATCGCGGCCTCGGAGTCCACCGGGTTGAGCACGATGACGTCCACGCCCTGGGTGATGAAGTCGTCGATGCCGTTGGCTTCGGTCTGCGAGTCGTCCTGCGAGTCGTTGACGATCAGCTCGATGCCGGCCTCATCGGCGGCGGCCTGCGCACCTTCCTCCAGGGTGACGAAGAACGGGTTGGCGAGTGTGGAGATGGACAGGCCGATCGTGAGGTCGTCGGCGACACCGTTCGCGTCGTCCGTCACCTCCTCGCCGTTGCAGGCGGCGAGGACCAGCGCGAACGCGGCGACCAGCGCGGAGAGCTGGAGCAGCTTCCTCTTTCGTTCCATGGTGCATCCTTCCTGTGGATCTCAGCCCTCCGCGGGTTTGCGGAGGGTGTCGGTCATGACGGCCACGGCGATCACCGCGCCGATCACGATCTGCTGCCAGAACGACGACACGCCGAGCAGGTTGAGGCCGTTGCGGATCACGCCGATGATCAGCGCACCCACCAGCGTTCCTGACACCCGGCCGCTGCCGCCGTTGAGGCTGGCGCCGCCGATCACCACCGCGGCGATGACGTCCAACTCGAGCGTCGTCCCGGCCGTGGGCTGCGCCGAGTTCAGCCGTGCGGTCAGGAACAGCCCGCCGAGGGCGGCCAGGGCGCCAGCGGCGGTGTAGACCTTCAGCTTGGCGCGACGGACGTTGATGCCCGACAGCCGCGCCACCTCCTCGTTGCCGCCGATGGCGTACAGGGCACGCCCCGTCGGCCGGTAGCGCAGGTACATCGAGCCGAGCACGAAGAGCGCGGCGACGAACAGCACGCTGACCGGGATCACGCCGAACAGCCGGAAGGTGGCGACCCACCGGAACCAGTCGGGGTAGCCGGTGATCGGCTGCCCGCCGGTGATGACCAGCGCGAGGCCACGGGCTACCGACAGCATCGCCAGGGTGGCGACGAAGGGAGGCAGCCGGCCATAGGTGATGAGCAGGCCGTTGATCAGCCCGGCAAGGGCACCGACCGAGATGCCGGCCACGATCGCCACAGCCATGGGCAGGCCGGCGGCCGCGAAGGTCCAACCGGCGACCGCGCCACCGAGCCCCAGCACCGATCCGACGGACAGGTCGATGCCCTTGGTGATGATGACCGCGGTACCCCCCAGCGCCAGGACCGCCAGGACGGTGATCTGCTGGAAGACGTTGAACAGGTTGCCTACGGTCAGGAAGTTCGGTGCCATGACGGCCAGCACCGTGCACAGCACGATGAGACCGAGCAGCGGACCGCTGCCCGACAGCAGTCGCTCGGCGAACCCACGGATCTCGCCCGCGCCGCGGGCTTCCGCCTCCGGCGGGGCGGTCGTAGCCTGTTCGTCGATGTCCGTCATGTCTATCCCTTCACGGCCAGTTGCATGACCGCACGCTCAGTGGCCTCCGCCCGCGGGAGCTCGCCGGTGAGCCGTCCGCGGCTGAGCACGGCCACACGGTGCGCCAGCCCGAGGACCTCAGGCAGCTCCGAGGAGATGACGATCACGCCCTTGCCCTGGGTGACAAGCTCCCTGATGATCCGGTAGATGGCCTGCTTGGCACCCACGTCGACACCGCGCGTGGGTTCGTCGAAGATGACCACGTCCGGCTCGCGGGGCAGCCACTTCGCGATGACGACCTTCTGCTGGTTGCCACCCGACAGCGTCGCCGCCGTCTGGTGGGGCGAACCCCGCAGGTCGACCCGTTCGGCGAGCTGCTCGGTGAGCCGGTTCAGCGTCGAGGGCCGCACGAGGCCGCCCTCGACCGCCCGCTCGAGCATCGGGTAGGTGGCGTTGTCGCGGACCAGCTGGTCGAGGGCCAGGCCGTGCTCCTTGCGGTCTTCCGGCACCATCGCGATGCCGGCCTGCGCCGCTTCCTCGGGAGTGCGGACCCGTACCGCTTCGCCCTCGAGGTACACCTGGCCGGCGTCCAACAGGTCCGCCCCGGTGAGCGCCCGCGCCAGCTCGGTCCTGCCCGCGCCGACCAGACCCGCGATCCCGAGGATCTCCCCGCGACGCACCGTGAGATCGACGTCTGTGAAGGCACCGTGGCGGGTCAGCCCCTCGGCGCGCAGCAGCTCCTCCCCCACGGTGTCCGGCGGGTCCGGGAACTGCTCATCGACCTCCCGGCCCACCATCGCCTGGATGATGTCCTCGGTCGCCACATCACCCCTTGACCACCCGGCGACCCGGGCGCCATCCCGCAGCACGACGACCGCATCGGCGACCCGTGGGATCTCGTACAGGCGGTGGCTGATGTAGATGAAGCCGACCCCCTGGCTGCGCAGGTCGTCGATCAACTCGAACAGGATCTGGGCGTCCTCACGGGACAGCGCGGCGGTGGGCTCGTCCAGCACGAGCAGTCGCGCTTCCAACGCCAGCGCCTTGGCGATCTCCACCTTCTGCCGTGCCCCGACTGACAGTCGCGCGACCGGGGTGGCAGGATCGACATCCGCGAGACCTACGCGCTCAAGATGGGTCCTGGCGTGTGCACGCAACGCGTCGTAGTCGATCAACCCCCGGTTGAGGGGCAGTCGACCGATCGCGATGTTCTCCATCACCGACAGGCCTGGGAGCAGGTTGGTCTCCTGATGCACCATCCCGATGCCCGCATCCAGCGCGACGGCTGCCGACCGTGGGGCGTAGGGCGCGCCCTGGAACGCCATGCTGCCCTCATCGGGCTGGTGGACTCCGGAGAGGATCTTGACCAGGGTCGACTTGCCGGCGCCGTTCTCGCCCAACAGGGCCACGACCCGACCGGCATACACCTCGAGGTCGACGCCATCCAGGGCGACGACGCCGGGGAAGGCCTTGCGCAGCCCACGGGCGGTGAACAGCGGCTGCTCGCTCATAGCGACACCTCGTCGCCCCGCTGCGCGACCGGTCCACCGACCGGCGTGGAGTCGCGGACGATGAGCGCCGGCGCGAACCGCTGGACCGTCGGCGCGTCCTGCGCGGCAACCGGAACATCGGCGGCGTCCACGGCGCCAGCCGCGTCCACGGCGCCAGCCGCGTCCACGGGCGACGCAACGCCCGCGAGTACCGCAGGATCGGGGGCATCAGTGGCAACGGCAGGGACCGCGGGCTCCGCGGAGGATGCGTGCAGGAGCCGCCCCACGGCTGCTGCGGCCAGTTCATCGATCGGCTGCCGCACCGTGGTCAGCGTCGGCCGTGTGAGGGTCGCGAACCCGATGTCGTCGTAGCCGGTGACGGCGACCCGCTCCGGCACCTGCACGCCCGCCTCGACGAGGACGGCGAGCACCCCCAGGGCGATGAGGTCGTTCCCGCACACGACAGCTGCCGGCAACCGTCCGCCGTCCACGAGTGCCGTGGCCGCAGCGCGGCCCCACTCCACGGTGTAGGCGCCGAGACGAGATGGCTGCGCGGTACAGCCAGTTGCCGCGACGGCCTCGTCGAAGGCCTTCGCTCGTTCGCGTGCGGTGGAGTCGCGAGGCCCGGCGCTGACGAAGGCCAGCTCGCGGCGCTCCAGACCCACGAGATGGTCGACGACCGCCCGGATGCCGGCGCGATGATCGACGGCCACCAGATCCGCGGGTACGCCCGCGGCGGCGCGGTCGAGCTGGACGAGATGGACGTGGGCCGCGGCCTCGGTCAACGCGGCACTCGAGGCCCGTTCGTCCACCGGCACCGCCAGCAGACCATCGATGCTGCGGTCCAGGAGCCGGTGGATCCCATCGGCCTCGGCCGCGGGGTCGTCCTCGGCGTCGACCAGCAGCACCGTCTTTCCCACGCGTTGGAGACGACGGCCCACCGCCTCCATCAACGCCGAGAAGTAGGGGTTACCGACCTGTGGGACGACCATGCCGACGGTGTCGGTGCGCTGACGCCGCAACCCGCTGGCCAGCAGGTTGGTGCGGTAGCCGAGTTGCTCCTGCGCGTCCCGCACGCGCTCGGCGAGTTCCCCGTTGACCTGGCGCGCGCCGGAGAGCACCCGGGACACCGTGGCGACCGACACGCCGGCTAGCTCCGCCACGTCGCGCATCGTCACCACGCCGCTGCCTCCCTACAGGGTATGCGGGTCCCGAGGTACATCCCGGACCCGCCCATCAGACGCTGCCCGGAACGGAACGCCACCCTCTCGGAAAACGATTTCCGACAGAGAGCTTTGCACCTCCGTGCGCCCGTGTCAAGACTCAGATCGCGGCAGTAGGGATGCGGAATCCAGCCTGCTGCTCAGCGAACGGGCTCCTGGACTCGAGGGAACGGACGGGCCTCCTCCAGCTCGAACGCCAGCTCCAGCAGGGTCCGCTCCTCCCCCCACGCGGCCGTGAAAAGGCCGGAGGTCGGCAGCCCGCCGGCATCGACCGGCCCCGGAACGGCGATCGACGGCCAACCGGTCATGTTGTGCAACGGGGTGGTGCCGAGGTGACGGACCAGGCGGCCGAGCAGGGTCTCGAAGCCCACCGCGGGGCTGAGCACGCCGAGCGGCGGCGTCCGGGCGGTGATGACCGGCGACAGCACCACCTCGTGGGCGTCGAACAGCAGCGCGCAACGCTGCGCCGTGCGACGCAGGCGCGTGATCGCCGCCGGCAGCTCAGGCGCGAACCGCAGCGCGTGGCGGCGCAGACCCTGCGAGAAGGGGTCCATCCGGCGCGCATCGAAGTCCGGGTCGATGACCAGCCTGCCGCCCACGGATGCCAGGAGCGCCAGCAGCGCCCAGTGGTGCAGGAAGTCCACGGCGAAACGCTCATCGACGGGCAGCGCGACCCGCTCGACCCGATGACCGAGCGATTCCAGCAGCTGCGCCGTGTCCGCGAGCGCCTGCCGGGTGGCGGGATCGAGATCCTGCGGACCGAGGGTCTGGTCCATGAGCCCGATCCGCAACCGTCGCGACGACGGAGCGGAGATCCGACCCACCGGTGGCAGCCCGCGGTTACGCCACTGGCGCTCCATCGCGTCGACGAACGCCGCCGTGTCACGGACCGAGCGGGTCAGCACACCGTCGCACACCAGCTTGATCGGCATGCGCGAGGCCACCTCGTCGTCGAGGTAGCGCCCGCGGGTCGGCTTCAGCCCCACCAGGCCGGCCGCAGCGGCCGGGATCCTGATGGAGCCACCCCCGTCGTTGCCGTGCGCGAAGGGGACCACCCCCGCAGCCACCAGGGCGGCGGCCCCACCCGAGGAACCGCCCACCGACCGGGATGTATCCCACGGGTTGCGGGTGGGCGGCGCGTCCGCGAACTCCGTGGAGGCATGGAACCCGAACTCCGGCATGCGGCTCTTGCCCAGCACGGCCACACCCGTGCCCAGGATCTGCTGCGTGACGCGCCCGTCGAAGCGGGCCGGTCGGGCTTTGAAGGCGGAGGTGCCGTGGCCCGTCGGCATCCCGGCCACGTCGAGGTTGTCCTTGAGGTAGGTCGGGATCCCATCCAACTCCGATCCCTGGCGTGGGACCCGGCGCGGAGCCGGTGCCTGGTGGGCGACTGCGCCGAGGTGGTCGGCGACCGCCTCGGCCCTGGTGAGGGCGGCTGCCGCCAGCTCGTCCGGATGCACCGCGCCGCGGGCCAACTCGGTGGCCAGCGCGACGGCGTCCGCGTCCCCCAGCGCATCGTCGACGAAGGCGTGGACCGCTCCTGCTGCTGCCGGTTCGGCCATGCCCGGCGCTCGCGGCACCGCTGCCTCCTTCCGCCGAAGCTCCATCGCAACCACCTCGCCGCCAGCGGTACCGATCGCCTCGGGTGGCCGCGACCCTGGGCCCGGCATCGGCCCGGACACCGGGTCGGACACCAGGCAGGACCAGCCCGGCGTCCGACCCTACCCCGAGCGCGCCGCGCGAAGGTATGCAGCCAAGTGACCACCAGAGGGTCGCCTCGCTGCACGGCCCGGACAGCCCGGCACCCGGTACCGCCTCAGCCACCGCGGCCATGCTCCCCCGTAGCCTGCGATCCCCCATCGGCGCTGATCAGACCGCGGACGGAGGACCTCAGATGGTGCCCTGCGAGAACTGCGAGACCCCCTACGACCCCATCGGGACGCGGTGGAAGTGCCCGCACTGCGGCTTCAAGAACCACTGCTGCGGCTGAGCGCGACCACCAACGGTGCCATCAGCGCCATCTGGCTACCTGCTTCTGAGCTCCCGGAACGCAGCTCGCTACCCGACAAGGGGACATGAAGGTGGCGTGGACCGTCGCTGACATCCCGGATCTGACCCACACGGTGGCGGTCGTCACCGGCGCGAACGGCGGGCTGGGTCTGGAGACCACACGCGCGCTGGCTGCGAGGCGCGCCCACGTCGTCCTCGCGGCGCGCGATCAGACGAAAGCCGCGGCAGCACGTGCGGACGTGCTCGCCGCCGTTCCCGAGGCGTCCCTCGAGGTGGTCCCCCTGGACCTCGGAGACCTCGGCTCGGTGGCGGCTGCCGCGCAACGGATCGTCGACAGCCATGAGCGCCTGGACCTGCTGGTCAACAACGCCGGTCTGATGGCACAGCCGCACCGGCGGACCGTCGACGGCTTCGAGATGCAGTTCGGCGTGAACCACCTCGGCCACTGGGCGCTCACGGCGCAGGTGCTGCCGGCGCTTCTGGCGGCACCGGCCGCACGCGCTGTCACCGTCACCAGCACCGCGCACCTCTACGGTCGTGCGGTCGACCCGAGCGACCCCCACCTGGAGCGTTCCTACGGACCGTGGAAGGCCTACGGTCAGGCCAAGCTCGCGAACCTGCACTTCGCGCTGGGCCTGCAGGGCACCTTCAACCGCGCGGGGGTCGCCGCGAGGAGCCTCGCCGCGCACCCGGGGCTCGCCCAGACCGACCTGCAGTCCCGATCGGTCCGCGAACACGGCGGCGCGGTTGCACGCTTCGCAGAGCGCGCGCAGGCGCGCACCGGGATGCCCGCGGATCGCGGCGCCCTTCCCCAACTTCGGGCGGCCACCGACCCTGCCGCCCCCGGCGGTGGCTTCTACGGGCCGCGGTGGGGCAACAACGGCCCTCCGGTCCGCAAGCCGTTGCTGCGGACCGCGGGGCTTTCGGCTGCGATCCGCACCCTGTGGCGGGTGTCCGAGCGCGAGACCGGGCTCCGCATCGAGGTGCCCCGCTGGGGTTGACCTGCCGTAACGGGCGCGTCGGTGGCGGGCACGCCAGGACGCCGAACAGGTCGGCCCGGTTGGCGGCCGTGCAGTTCACGGTGCTGTGGCCTCCTGAAGGAGAGCGATGGCTGCCTCGACCAGCGCATCCGCCTCGGCCGCCTCATCGCTGATGTGGCTCGCAGGGTCATCGACCGTCGGGGCTTCCGACAGTGCCGCGGCGACATCCTCGGTGAGCGATCGCGCCAGCAACGGTGTCGGGGCCCGCAGCAGCTCGCGTTGCGTCCGCGCCGCGTTGTGCAACCGCCGGGCCCACGACCAGCCGTGCGGGGCCAGCGTGGTGTCCGTCTCGCACGTGCTGCCCGCTGACGGCGCCTGTCCGGGCACCGCACCGGGCGTGGCGACCGGCTGCCCGGTCGCGACCGCCGTGCAGACGGCAGCCAGGCCCTCCATGGCCGCGGCGGCGACGTCAGCCTCGCCGCGCGACCGCGCATCCCGGTAGGCACCGTGGAACTGCGCAGCGGCCGCCGTCACCTCACCGAGGTCGAGCCGGCAGCAGCCGAGCACCCACCGGACGAAGGGCGTGCCGAAGTGGTTCCCGAGACGGTCGTTCAGCTCGAGTGCCGCCTCGAGGTGGTCGAGCGCGACCTGCGGCTCCCCCCGGCACCAGTCCAGGTACCCGCGGCACGTGGCCACCAGCGCCCGGGACATCGCGACACCTGTGCGCTCGGCGTCGGCAGCTGCCGCGGCGAGCTCCCGCTCAGCCGCCTCGACCTCGCCGGCCGCCGCCACCACCATCGCGCGGGTGCAGCGCAGCTCGATGGCGAGCTCGGGGAGGTCACGCTGCGCGCTCACCGCGAGTCCACGCTGAACGGCACGCTCGACCTCGGCCCGGTCACCGCGCAGCTGCTGGAGGTAGGCCAGTGCGATGTTGGCCCAGATGCCGAACCAGGCACCGTTGTCCACCAGCAGCCGCTCGGCCCGAGCCAGCGCCCTGCTGCCCCGTTCCGCGTCGCCGCTCAGCGCGATCATCTGTGCATCGCCGAGCAGGGCCAGCCCCCGGACCCACCCCGTCGTGAGCACCGGGTCGTCGGGCTCGTCGTCGACGTCCGCCACGACGGCGTAGCCCGCCTCCATCGAGGTGTAGATGCGCACCAGCGCCGTCGCCATCGCCCCGTGGACCGGGTCACAGGCCACGTCGCGGGCGAGCTGCGCCCAGCGGCGGCCATCATCCTGTGGCGCCTCGTTGAGCCGCAGGAAGGCGGCCCACAGCACGGCCGCAGGCTCGACGTCCTCGGGGTCGATCGAGCCGATCGGTCCGAGCCCTGCGGACAGCCACCGAAGGCCCTCGGGTGCCTGCGCCGTCAGCAGCCACATCCACCCGAGCCCGGCCGCCAGGCGCTGGACACCTCGCCGCTCGCCGCGCTCCTGCCGCCACCTGACGGCGGCCCGCGCCTCGGGAAGCCAACGTCGTTGTGCATCGACGTCGACGGACCACCGCGTGACGGTGGTGCGGTCGGTGCTGTGCACCCCGGTCTCCACCAGCTCCGCGTGGGCGGCACGGACCCGGTCCAGCACGTCCCGCTCAGCCAGCTTGCGGGCAGCGAACTCCCGCAGCGTCTCCAGCATCCGGTAGCGGCTGGGGCTGCCCCGCTCGTGCACCGCCAGCAGCGAACGGTCGCACAGCAGCGTCACGGCGTCGAGCGGGTCGAGGTCACAGCCGGCAGCCGTGAGCAGCGGCGCCAGCAGCTCGGCGGTGAAGGGTGCAACCGGCACCGCGGCTGCTTCGAAGGCTCGGCGCTCCGGATCGGTGAGCGGTTCGTAGCTCCACTCCAGGGTCGCCCGGAGGGTTCGATGGCGAGCCGGGCCGGCGCGGCGTCCCCCGGATAGCAGCGCCAGGCGGTCGTGCAGGCGGTCGGCGATCTCCGGCACCGACAGCACCCGGCCCCTGGCAGCTGCCAGCTCGATCGCCAGCGGCAGCCCGTCGAGGTCCCGCACGATCCGTGCCACGGCCTGCAGGTCGTCATCGGTCAGCTCAACGTCGGGCGCCACGGCGCGGAGGCGGTCCACGAACAGCTGCACCGCGGCGTGCTGCGCCACCTCGGCGGCGGGCAGTGGGTGCCCGGCCGAGGTCGCTTCCGGTGGCACCGCCAGCGGCGGCACGGGCCATACCAGCTCACCGGTCACCCCCAACGGCTCCCGGCTGGTGACGAGCAGCTGCACCTGCGGACAGGCGCCCACCACCTGGTCCGCGAGCTCTGCGACGGCGGCGACCACCTGCTCCACGTTGTCGAGCACGACCAGCGCCCGGCGTTGCCGCAGTGCCGCTAGGACGGCGTCCGTCGGGTGGATGCCGCGGTGGTCGGCCACGCCCAGTGCCGCGGCGACCGCGGCGCCCACTCCGTCCGGGCTGGTGACGGGAGCGAGCTCGACGAGGTGCAGCTCACGGGGGTCCGAACGCTGCTCCACGCCCCGTGCGACCTCGAGGGCCAGCCGGGTCTTGCCCGCCCCACCCGGGCCGGACAGGGTCAGGAGCCGCTCCTCCTCCAGCAGGCCGGTCAGCCGCACCAGCTCGGCATCACGGCCGAGGAACCGGCCGGCTGGCACCGGCAGCGGGCGGGCCCGATCGGTGCCTGCGGACGATGCCTGCGCGTCGCCCGGGCACGACTCAGCCACGGTGCGCGCTGCCACCTCGCCACTGGTAGCCGCATCCGACGTCCCACCGACGCGGGCAGCGTCCGACAGCCCAGCAACGCGGGTGGCGTCCGAGGGCCCACCGACGCGGGCACCGTCCGAGGGCCCGCTGACGCGGGCGGCGTCCGAGGGCCCACCGACGCGGGCAGCGTCCGAGGGCCCGCTGACGCGGGCGGCGTCCGAGGGCCCACCGACGCGGGCGGCACCGGGGACAGCGATGCGCTGTGCCAACACGTCGGCATGGACCCGCTGCAGCTGTGGCGAAGGGTCGACGCCCAGTTCCTCGGCGAGGAGCTCGCGCGTGTCGGTGTAGACCCGCAACGCCTCGGCCTGCCGACCGCTGCCGGCGAGGGCGACCATGAGCTGCCCGCGGAGCCGCTCGCGCAGCGGATGTGCGGCCACCAGGGCCTCCAGCTCGGCCACCTGATCCGCGTGCCGGCCGAGGGCCAGACCGGCCGCCACCCGCTCCTCGCTGCCGACCAGACGCAACTCCTCCAGCCGCCCGGCCTCGCTGCGGGCCCAGGTGCGGTCCAAGCCCTGCAGGGCGTCACCACGCCACAGGCAGAGCGCCTCGGTCAGCACCGTCGCTGCCTCGTCGTGGGCGCCCGCCGCTCCCGCCGCCCCGCCGGTGCGGACGAGCTGCTCGAACCGGCGAGCGTCGACGGCGTCGTCGGGCACCGCGAGCCGATACCCGCCGTCCCGGGTCTGCAGGACATCCCCTCCCGCGATCGGTTCGAGGAGGCGACGTAGCCCGAACACCTGCTGCTGGAGGGCGTTGGCGGGGTTCGCGGGCAGCTGTTCACCCCACAACTGGTCCACCAGGCGGTCGGCATGCAGGGAACGTCCGGCACCGATGATCAACAGCGCAAGGAGCTCCCGCTGTCGACCGCCCGGCACCCGCACCGGTCCGTCCCGCCCGCTGACCGACAATGGGCCCAGGATGCCGAACTCCACGCACCACCTCCCGGCCGCAGGGCGCTCGGCGCTGCCAGGCTGCAGCGCACCGGGGCGCGACGTCGGGGCGTCGGCGCGTACGGCTGGTCGGCCGCGGCGGGCGACGGCAGCACTCTCAGCACCCTGACGACCCCGGACAGCCGGGGCCAGGGTCACTCGTCCTTGCCGTCGACTCCGAGGGACCTGCCGGCCACCCCGCCAGCCCTGCCAGCCACACCGACGGCCCTGCCAGCCACACCGACAGCCCTGCCGGCCACACCGACGGCCCTGCCGGCCACACCGACGGCCCTGCCGGCAGTTGTGGCTGTGCACAGCACGCGGCAACCACAGCGGCTGATCGCAGGAGCCAGGCCCCACATCCCGCCGAAAGTTGTGCCGGTCCACAACTCCGGGGAGCGGCATCCGCCGTGCAGCACCGCCCAGGCGGGCAAAGCGGACCCAAAGCGGCGACGAAGTGGGGTGGCGCAGGATCTGGGTGATGCCGCGCGTGAGGTGCGGCCCGATCACGAGGTAGCGCGATGCTCCTACTGGAGGGACTGACCCGCGACTTCGGCACCGTAAGGGCAGTGGACCACCTCGACCTCGGCGTCCGCCGTGGTGAGGTGCTGGGACTCCTCGGCCACAACGGTGCCGGCAAGACGACCACGATCCGGCTGGTAGCCGGCCTGCTCACCCCAACCGCGGGTCGGGTCCGCATGGACGGACTGAACCCGGTCACCGACGGTGTGGCCGTACGCCGACGCCTGGGCGTACTGCCGGCCAACGCCGCGGTGGATGACCGGCTCACCGGCCGGCAGAACCTGCGGTTCACCGCGGAGCTGTTCGACCTGCCCCACGTCGAGGCCGACCCCCGCCTGGACGGGTTGCTGGCACATCTGCAGCTCGCGGAACGAGCCGACGAGCCAGCGGGGACCTACTCCACCGGCATGCGACAACGGTTGTCCCTGGCGCGCGTGCTGCTCCACGACCCGGAGGTGCTGCTGCTCGACGAGCCGACGGCCTCGCTCGACCCCGTCGCGGCCAGGCTGGTGCGCGACATGATCGCAGAGCTCGCCGCCGGCCGGGGCGGTGGCGACGCCCGGACCGTGGTGCTGTCCACCCACGACCTCGATGAGGCGCAGCGGCTGTGTGACCGGGTCGCCATCCTGGAGCACGGCCGCATCCGTGCGCTGGGAACCCCCGCAGAGCTCGCCGGCGCGTGGGGCAACGACGTGGTGATCGAGGTCCAGCCCGATGACCTCGCCGCCGCGCTCGCCCTGGAACCTGTCGCTGGCGTCGTGGCACAGGCGGAGAACGGCCGCCACCTGCGGGTGCCCGGTGTGGCGCGTGCCGAGGTCCCCAGGATCGTCCACGACCTGTCCGCCGCAGGGGTCCGGATCTACGGCGTCGACGTGCGGGGGCCCTCCCTGGAGGACGTCTACCTCCGCCTGCACACGGACACGACCACGACCACGGAGGTCGACCGATGACCGACACACCGACCGCCCGCCTCCTGCTCGCGATCGTCCGGCGTGATCTCCGCCTCCTGGTCGCCAGCAAGGCAACGCTGATCCCGCTGCTGGTCCTGCCGGCCCTGGTGTTCGTCGTCCTGCCCGTCGTGGCGGGCCTCGCTCCGGGTGTCCTCAACCTCCCACTGGACGACCTCGACCACGCCGTCGTGGTCCTCCCCGACCTGCTGCCCGCAGGAGCGAACCTGCCCGTCGACCCCGAGGGCCAGGTCATCACCATCCTGCTGGTCTCCCTGCTGGCCCCGATGATCCTGGCCGTGCCCGTCATGCTGGCCACCGTGGCCGCAGCCAGCGCCATCGCCGGTGAACGGGAGCGCCGCACCCTGGAGCTCCTGCTGCTCTCCCCCATCACCGACCGCCAGCTGCTGCTGGCCAAGACCCTCGGTGCGTGGGTCCCCGCCCTGGTGATCACCGTCGTCGGATCGGCTGCCTACCAGCTGGTGTCGAACGTGCTCCTCTCCGGCTACGGCGTGCAGCCCTTCCCGAACCTGCTGTGGATGCTGCTGACGCTGTGGGTGAGCCCGGCGATCGCCGCGATGGCCCTGCTGTCGGTGGTCGTGATCTCCGGGCGCAGCCGGACCGTGCAGGACGCGATGCAGCTCGGCGGCGTCCTCGTGCTCCCGTTGATCGGCCTGCTGGTGGCCCAGTCCACGGGGATCCTGTTGCTGACGCCGCTGCACCTCGCTGTCGGCGGCGGTGTGCTGTGGGTCGTGGCCGGGGCCCTGCTCCACACCGGCGCCCGAGCGCTCCGGCGTGACGTGCTGGCCATGCAGGTGTGACCGGACGGAGAGCGGGTTCGGGTGGCGGTGTCGCCACCCGGGCCGGTCGCCGTCCTGCGCAACACCGTGCCGACGCGTCTCAGCTCTCCCGTAACGCTTCGAGTGTCTCACCCCACCGCTCCTGGAAGGCCACCTCGGCCAGCGGGCGGCGTGATCCCGGACGGAAGTCCTCACCCTGGAAGTAGGCCACGGGGAGCAGCCCTGCCTGCGACACACCCTCGGGGATGCCCAACAGCTCGGCGACCTCGGGCTCCGCAGCGAGGTGGATCATCGTCAGCGACGACCCGAGCCCACGGCTGCGCAGCGCCAGCATGCAACTCCACGCCGCCGGCCACACCTCTCCGTACACCGAGGAGGCCGCCATGTTCCAGTGGTCGGTGTCGAAGCCCTGCGACGCCCACATCTCCCGCTCGTCGACCACCCGCGATGTGGTGCACGGGATGAGGTGGACGGGCACGTGCTCGAGGTGCTCCGCCAGGTACCACGACGACACCGACACCCGCTGGGTGACCTGATCGTCCGCTGGGGTGTGGGCATCCATCATCTCGATGAACGGTCGAAGGGCGCGCCGGTAGATGCTCGCGAGCGCACAACGGAGTTCCGGATCGGTGACCACCAGCCAGCGCCAGTTCTGCAGGTTGAACCCCGTCGGTGCCTGCAGGCCGATCTCCAGGCACTCGTAGACCACATGGAGCGGAACGGGACGGTCCAGGTCGAGGCGACGCCGCACGGCCCGGGTGGTCGTCAGGACGTGATCGACGCTCGCTCGATCGAGTTCGGTGACGCGCATCGCTGGCTCCTGGCTGATGGGAGGCGCTGTGCTCCGTCGACCGCGTCGGTCGACGGAGCCACCACGTTGCACGGGCCGCGGGCGACCGGCATCCGTGGAACCACGCAGAACCCCACGCAGATCGTCGCGAAGCTCAATACGCTGAACGGATGCCGAGCGACGCACAGACGCTCCTCGCCGCGGGTCGGCGCGCGCTCACCGACGGCGTCTGGGAGGACGCCGAGCGGGCCTTCGCCGCGGCGCTCGAGCAGGCCCCCAGCGCGGCGGCGCTGGATGGGCTCGGGGAGACCCGGTGGTGGCGCGGTGCGACGCACGAGGGCGTCGGGCTGCGGGAACAGGCCTACGCGTCCTACCTGCGCGACGGGGACCCCGAGCGCGCCGTCGACATCGCGCTGTGGCTGTGCCGCAACCACGAGGCCAGCTTCGGGAACACGTCGGCAGCCGCCGGCTGGTTGGCAAGGGCACGACGACTGGTCCACGAGGACGGTGTGGGGTCACGGCTCCCGCAGGTGCTGCTCCACGAGGCGTTCACCGCAGCCGACCCGGTCGACGGGGAGACGCTCGCGCGCGAGGCGTACGAGCTCTCGCGCGACGGCGACGACGCCGACCTGCGGCTGTGCGCACTCAGCCAGGTCGGTGCCACCCTGATCGACCAGGGCCGTATCGCCGAGGGGGTCGGCTACCTCGACGAAGCCATGGCCGGCTCCCTGGGCGGGGAGGGCCGCCACCGCGACACCGTGGTGTTCACCAGTTGCACGACCATGATCGCCTGCACCACGTGCGCGGAGTTCGAACGGGCGGTGCAGTGGATCCGCGCCACCGACCGGTACGCAGAGCGCTACGGGAGCCCGTTCCTGCACCTGCAGTGCCGCACGCTGTACGGCGCGATCCTGGTCCAGATCGGGGACTGGACCCAGGCCGAGGAGGAGCTCACGACGGCTCTCGAGGAATCCCGCCACGCACTCCCTGCGCTCCATCATCAGGCGCTGGCGGCGCTGGCTGCCTTGCGGCTGGACCAGGGGAGGCTCGAGGAGGCGGAACGGTTGGTCGTCGGCCTCGAGGATCACCCCGTTGGGGTCGCTGTCAACGCCCGCATCCACCTGCGGCGTGGCCGGGCGGCCACCGCGGCGTCGACGCTGCGACGTGGGCTGGCCGAGCTCGGGGAGGACCGGCTCGCATCCCTGGAGCTCCTGGAGCTGCTCGCGGCAGCGGAGCTGGCGCGCGGCGAGTTGGACGCCGCGCTCGACCTGGCCGCACGGCTCGCCGAGGTCGGCGCCGCCCACGGGTGCACGCTCGCCACCGCACGAGCGAGCCGGATACGGGGACGGGCCCGGCAGGCGGCCCGCGACGGCGATGCGGCGCGGGCGGAGCTCGCGACCTCGCTGGTCGCCTTCACGCAGTTGGGCATGCCGCTGGAGGCGGCTCGGACCCGGCTCCTGCTCGCGGAGGCCTCACGTGAGGCAGCCCCCGAGGTCGCGACGGACGACGCCCTGACGGCGCTACACACCTTCGAGGGGCTCGGCGCCGCGAACGACGCGGACCGCGCCGCCGGTCTGCTGCGCGAGCTCGGGGACGCCGTCAGCCGCTCCGGGACCAGGAACCTCCAGCTCCTCACTGACCGGGAACACGAGGTGCTCGGGCTGGTCGGCGAAGGGCTGACCAACGCCGCCATCGCCGAGCGCCTCTACATCAGCCCCCGCACCGCCGAACAGCACGTCGCCCGGATCCTGGCGAAACTCGGTGTCGGCAACCGCACCGCGGCCGCCGCAGCGGCGCTGCGCGGCGGCCGCGGCACCGGGCGCTGACCCCCGCCGTCCTCGACAGGTCTCGCCGGCCGCGGTTTCCACTCGACGTTCCCCCCGAACGGTCGGGGTGACGTCGCGGAGCAACCGTGCAGGGCCGGCATACGGCCCTCCAGGCCCTGCACCTGCAACCGCACGTGCACCTAGCGGCGACCGAGCTACCGCCCGACGCAAGGCCAGCGGACGTGGTCGCTGCGGCGTGCGCCACCGTCGGCGCAGCGCTCGCCCGGTCATCGACCGCGAACCAACTCCACCTCGATATCTCGGACGTGGTCGTCGAGGTGGAGGCGCTGGCCGTCATCGGAGAGCTCGTAGCTGGCATCCAACTCCCACACCTCGGTGGCGTCGGGTGCCGGCCGTCGGGGCAGGTCGCCCTGGAGGGTCCCCTCGTCCTCGTCCACGAAGCACACGCCGCGCCAGACCTCCTGGCTTCCCTCGGGCCGCACGGCGCAGTAGGGGGCGGCGTCGATGTAGAAGCGATCGATCTCCTCGTCGTCGACGGCGCGCCACACGCCGCTGAGCTCCTCGTCGGGCACGTTGACCGCACCGAGGTAGGCCTGGAACCCGAAGGTTGCACCGATCACCCCGATGCCGGCCACCGCTGTGACGCTGCGCGCGAGCCGGCCACCTCGGGCCGGACCGCTCCCCAGCGCCGGAGGACGGAGGAGGTGGTCGTTCAGGATGGCCCGGTAGGCCGGGAGGTCCATCGCGATGAGCCCGGCCGTCAGCAGCAGGACCAGCAGCACCACGGGCAGGGCGATGGGATAGGCGAGGTTGACCAACAGCAGGTGCAGCCCGACCACGACCGCAGCGAGGAGCCCCAGCCGGCTCGTGCGCCTGAACAGCAGCAGGAGGCCCGTGCCGACCTCGGCAGTCGCCGTGCCGTAGCGCAGGACCTCCGAACTGCCGTGGTAGGCCCAGGTGAGCACCAGCCCATCCATGTCCCGCAGCCGCATGTCGAGCATCGACTCGGTGACCAGGAACTGCACGCCCACGACCTTGCTGAACCCGTAGAACAGCAGGACGGACGCGAGCAGGTAGCGCCCGGCCACGTGCGCGGCTGCGAGCACGTTCGACTCGGTCCACGGGATCGTGCGCAGCTGCGTCTCGGAGCCCTGCGCCTCCGGGACGCCACTCTCGTCGTCAGCACCGTTGTCCGTCATGGGGCATCCACTGTCGACGACCACGACCGATGCAGCCCGCCAGTGTGGACGACGAAGTGGGACCCCGCTACCAACGAGGACCGACACCCACCACGGGCCGGCTCCCACCGGCGCTCGACGGGGTCAGAACCAGTTCCGGTAGGCAGCCGGCGCCCGGTGCAGGACCAGGATCACCGGGACGGACTGCAGCACGGCGACCAGAAGTGCGAACAGCGGGAACCAGAAGGCGAGGGCGACCCCGGCGAGCAGGGTCGCCGCGCCGATGGCGAAGGCCCGCACGGTCCGCCGGTAGACGGGTGTGGGCAGCTGCTCCGTCCAGGCACCGACGGCCTGGCCCCGAACGATCAACGCGAGGTAGCCCAGGGTCAGGACCACGAAGAGGGAGAGGAACGGCACCACCGCGGCGGTCTCCGTGGGGTGCGCGCCGAGCACGCTGGTGGGGAACGGCACCAGGGCGACGAGCCCGAGCCAGGCCAGGTTGATGGAGGTGATGACGGGCTCGGTGAACGCCAAGCGCTGGAAGAGCTTGCGATGCGCGTACCACTGGCTGGCGACGAGCGCGAAAGCCAGGGCGTACGCCCCGATCTGCGGCAGGTCCGCGACCAGCGCGGACGCGAGCTCGCTGCCGGGAACGTCGGGCACGTCGACGGTGAGCACCAGCAGGGTCATCGCGATGGCGAACACCGCGTCGCTGAGGTTGACCAGACGGGTGAACTCCTGGGAGTCCCGCCCGTGGTGCTGGTCTCCCCCGGGCGTGGGGCGAAACTGGGTCGTTGCCACTGGTCCACCTTCCTCGCCGGGATGTCCCTCGTGAGCTCCGGTGCGACGTCACACGAACTGGGACGCGAACCTGCCGCCGGTCGCGTTGACGGCGGAGGGCCTTCGGTGATGACCCGCCGCCATCGTGCCCTGCCCGCGTGACGCGGCCAGACCGACGATAGATCCCCGGCATCGGGCACCGACAGGGACCCTGGGCCTGCCGGTCGCGGTCGCTGCCGCCGGCTACCGCGAGGAGGGGTTCTTCACGGCCAGCCTGCTGATCGTCGGTGCGCACTACCTCCGCTGCACCTTCCTGCACGGCACCATGTTGTTCGCGGTGTTCGGCGGGTCGGGAGCTTCGGTGGCGTCGCGCTGGCGCTGTGGCTGCCCACCACCTTCAGCACCGGCGGGTGGGTGACCGGCGTGCTGCTGCTGGTCTTCGCCGTCCTGCTGCGCCGCTCCCATCGGCACGGCGAGGCGCCCCGCACCAGCCACAGCTGCGCGCGATAACGCCTCAGCCACCTGCGGGTGCGAGGGGGCGCTTCATGTAGGTCCACCAGCCCCAGGTGCCGACGATCCGCCAGCCGCCTTCCTCCATGGTCCGGAGCAGGGAGTGGCTCGCGAAGGTCAGACGCTCGTGTTCCCAGGGATGCTCGGAACGCTCGACCACGAGCTTGCCGACCCCGAACCCGACCAGATGCCAGCCCTCGGCCTGCTCCCGGCGCAGCACGGCCATCTCGTTCACGGCCGTCACCCGGCGGATGACCCGCTGCTGCGGCGCGTGCGGCGCGTCGGCCCCGACGGTGGCGCTGAACCGCTGCTGCGCGGCCTGTTTGCTGACCCCCAGCACGCTGCCGATGGCCGCCCAGCTGTGCCCGAAGTGACGGGCGCTCGCGACGGCATCGCCGCGCAGCCGACTGGCGTGGCGGGTCGCGGCGTCGGTCGCCGCCACCATGCGCAGCGCAGCCTCCGGATCCTCCAGCTGCTGACGGTCCGTGCCGTGCAAGCAGGCCTGCGTCACGGCGTCGCGTATCGCCAGGAGATCCGTGTCGGAGAGGCCGGGTACCGCGCTCATGACCGTTCCCTCTCCCGTCAAGGCGTCAAAGCGTCAAGACTAAGTTGACGGATGTCCGGCGTCAACGTGCTATCGACGAAGCTGGAGGGACGGCACAGGAGGGCGGCCGTACTGCCGCGCCCGGGGCACG
>PXDB01000073.1 GCA_003565155.1 Nitriliruptoraceae bacterium
TCGACCGCTACGCCCCCCGCCGATGACCAGGAGTGGGTAATACACCCGGCCATCCCAGAAACCACCCCTGACCTGCAACAATGCCAGCCCCGCACCAGCTAGCCCGGAAACTCGGGCTAGGCGCCCGGCGACATGAACAGCGCGGGCCTGTAGCGTCGTGCGCTACACCACCCTGACCGTCGCGGAGCCCGACCACTCCGGTTGACCGGTCGTCGACAGGAGTGGCCCACGTCCCGCGACCGTACGACCACCGACGAGAGGGCCCCTCGTGACCAGCGCACCGATCCCCGGTGATCCGGCACCCCCACTCGATCTGCCGCGACTGGACGGTGCTCACGCGCGGCTTAGCGACCTGCGTGGCCGTCCCGTCCTGGTGTCCTTCCTGCGACACGCCGGTTGACTGATCTGCCGATCGCACCTCGTGAAGGTGCAGCAGCGGTGGAACCGGTGGGACCAGCTCGGCGCGGCAGCCGTGTTCGTGACCTTCGACGAACCCGAGCTGCTGCAGCGCACGATGTTCGATGACATCGAGGTGGCCGCGCTGCCCTTCGCGGTCGTGGTCGACCGCGATCGCACCACCTACCGTGCCTGGGGGCTTCGGCGGGCCCGTCGCCGGGAGATCTGGCTGGATCCGAACGTCTACCGCACCTACTGGCAACTGCTCCGCGCCGGTGATCGGCTCCGCCGGGGTGGCTCGGACCTGATGCAGTTCGGCGGTGACTTCGTGGTGGATCCGCAGGGCACCGTCGCCTACGCCCGGCCCCAGGAGCGCGACGATCGGCCACCGGTGGGGGAGCTGTTGTCCGCAGCCACACGGGCTGTGAGCTGATCCGCCGGGCCAGGGGCACTGGCATCGAGGTGCCTGCAGCACGGCGCAGGTCGGTGGTGGGGCCATGGCGCAGGTCGGTGGTGGGGCCGGGGCGCGGGTCGGTGGCGCCGCCGTGGCGCGCGCGGACCCGGTAGCGGAGGTGGACGGGAATCGAACCCGCCGGGGACGCATCGCGTCCCCCACCGGTGTTGAAGACCGGGGGCCCCACCAGGGAACCGGACACCTCCGAGCACGTCGGTGCTCGCGGCGCACCGTAGCGGTCGCGCCGGCGTCGTCGTCGGGGGCTGCTCGTGTGGCGGCGAGTGCGCCGGAGGCTGGGCCCGCGGGGGCGGGTTCGCCTCGGTTATCCGTGCCGGCAGCGGTGCCCATCCGTCATACTGGCCGCCGTCCCTGGCACCGACACCGAGGGCCCGTGTCCACCACATCCCCCACCACCACGCCGCGGTTGAGTTCGCTGAGTCACGGCGCCGGCTGCGCCTGCAAGCTCAGCCTGGACGAGCTCCAGGGGATCCTCGCCGGGGTGTCCTGGCCGGGACACGACGATCTGCTCGTGGGGCTTGCCAGCGGTGACGACGCCGCGGTGTGGCGGCAGGGCGACGGGCGGGTGATGGTCGCCACCACGGACTTCTTCACCCCGCTGGTCGACGAGCCCCGGGACTGGGGCCGGATCGCCGCCACCAACGCGGCCAGCGACGTCTACGCCATGGGCGCGACACCACGCGTCGCGCTCAACCTGGTCGGCTGGCCGGGCGATCTGGACTTCGACGTGCTGCGACAGGTGCTCGACGGCGCCGTCGAGGTGGCGGGCGCCGCCGGGTACGTGATCGCGGGCGGCCACTCGATCGACGCGGTCGAGCCCTTGTTCGGCCAGGTCGTGATCGGCGACGCCGACGAGGCGGCGCTGCTCACCAACGCCCGGGCGCGTCCGGGCCAGGCGATCGTGCTCACCAAGCCGATCGGCACCGGCGTGGTCACCACCGCGCTCAAGCGTTCGGACCCGCTGCCCCCCTCGGCCACAGCCGGCGGCGCGGCGCCACGCGTCGACGTCGGCACCGGGACCGACGCGGGCACCGGGCTTGATGCCGGTACGGGAGACGTCGCCGCTATCGACACCGCGTCCGTCCTCGCCCCCGCCTACCGGGCCGCGGTCGCGGAGATGACCCGGCTCAACCACGATGCTGCTCGGGTCGCCAGCGCGCACCGGGCCACCGCCGCCACCGACGTCACCGGGTTCGGGCTGCTCGGCCACCTCCACCGGCTGACCACGGCCAGCGGCCTCGCCGCGACGGTGCACGCCGACGCGGTGCCGCTGCTGCCACACGTCGGTGCCCTGCTCGACGCGGGCTTCGTCCCCGGCGGCTCGCAGCGCAACGCCGAGCAGGCTGCCCGCTACCTCGACGGCGGTCCTCCCTCGGACCGCACCCGCCTGCTGCTGGCCGACGCCCAGACCTCCGGGGGGCTGCTGTTCACCGTCGACCCCGACGCCGCCGATGCGGCGGTGTCCGACCTCATCGACCTCGGACACCGCGCCGCCTGGATCGGCACCACCTCGACGGGTGCGCCCGGCAGCATCGAGGTGGTCGGGGACGTGGCGGCAGCGGCGGGTCCTCGGTGAGCGACCCCCGACGTGCCGTACCGGCGCTCGGCCGCCTGGTGACCCACCCGGCCGTGGTCGCCGCCGTCGCCGAGCACGGGCGTGCGCCGGTGATGGCGGCGTTGCGCGGCGTGCTGGAACACGCGCGCACGGCCGCCGCGAGCGGGACACCGGTCGAAGGTGAGGACGTCCTCGTCGCCCACGCGCTCGCCGCGATCGAGGATCGCCCGACGCCGCAGCTCACGCCGGTGATCAACGCCACCGGCGTGCTGCTCCACACCAACCTCGGCCGGGCGCCGCTGTCGGTGGACGCCGTGGCCGCGCTGACGGCGGCCGCGGGCACGGTCGACCTCGAGGTGGACCTCGACAGCGGGCAGCGGGGCGGCCGGGACACACCGATCCGTGACACCCTCGTGCGCCTGACCGGCGCCGGATCGGCCTTCGCGGTCAACAACGGGGCGGCAGCCCTGGTCCTGGCGCTGTCGGCGCTGGCGGGTCCGGGTGGTGTCGCGGTCAGCCGTGGTGAGCTGGTGGAGATCGGCGGTTCCTTCCGGATCCCCGACATGGTCCGCTCGGCCGGCACGCAGCTCGTCGACGTCGGTACCACCAACCGGACCCATATCGCGGACTACCGGGCGGCGCTGGCCGCGGGGGCCAGCGCGATCCTGCGCGTGCACCCGAGCAACTTCCGGATGGAGGGCTTCGTCCACCGCCCCACCACCGCTGAACTGGCCGAGGTCGCGGCGGCGGCCGGGGTGCCCTTGATCGACGACCTCGGCTCGGGGTTGCTGCGCGCGCATCCGACGGCAGCCGACGAGCCGGTCGTCGCCGAGGCGATCGCGGCCGGCGCATCGGTGGTGGTGTTCTCCGGCGACAAGCTGCTGGGCGGACCCCAGGCCGGCATCATCGCCGGCGATGCCGAGCTCGTGGAGCGCTGTCGACGTGCGCCGCTGGCACGCGCGCTACGTCTCGACAAGCTGCGGCTCGCCGCGCTGGCGGCGACGCTGACCGCCTACGAGCGCGACGCCCGCACCGAGCTCCCCGTGTGGGCGATGGCCGAGGCGGACGTGGCCGTCCTGCGCCGCCGGGCGGAAGCCGTGGTCGCCGGCTGCAGCGCGCGCGGGGGGGATGCCGACATCGAGGTGGTGGCGCTCGACGCCGTGCTCGGTGGTGGCTCCACACCGGGGGCCACGCTGCCGAGCGTAGGGGTCGCCCTGGCCGTGGGCACCGCGGCCGACGAGCTCGCCCGTGCGCTGCGCACCGGCACGCCGTCCGTGGTGCCGCGCATCGTCGAGGAGCGGGTGGTGCTCGACCTCCGGTCGGTCCCCCCGGCTGCGGATGCGCAGCTGATCACCGCTGTCGGTGCGGTGCTCGAGGCGCTCCCGCCGGCCGACCGCGGCCAGCTGACCGACCGCGGTGAGCCATCGGGCCACGGTGACACCGCCCCCACCTGCCACGAGGGCGACCCCGCCAGGGCTCGGGACAGCGTCTGATGCGGGTGGTCGCCACCGCCGGGCACGTGGACCACGGCAAGAGCGCGCTGGTCCGCTCGCTCACCGGCCGTGAGCCGGACCGCCTCGCTGAGGAGCACCGTCGCGGCTTGACCATCGATCTGGGGTACGTCTGGACGGACCTCGCCGCGGAGGGGCGCAGCGTCACGGTCGCCTTCGTGGACGTCCCGGGGCACGACCGTTTCCTGACCAACATGCTCGCCGGTGTCGGCGCCGTGCAGGACGTGTTGTTCGTCGTGGCCGCCGACGACGGCTGGTCGGCACAGTCCGAGGAGCACCTGGAGATCGTGACGCTGCTCGGTCGGCGCATCGTGGCGGTGGCGGTGACCAAGGCCGCGCCGGCCGGTGCGAGCCGCACCGCCGAGGTCGTCGCCGAGGTCCGTGACCGGTTGGACCTCGCCGGGGTCGTCGACACCCCGGTGCTCCCCGTCGATGCGCTCGAGCCCTCCGGCCTCGAGGAGCTGCGGGCCGCCCTTGTGACCGCCCTGGCGCCCGCTGCCACCGACGCTGCGGCCACCACCGCCACCGCAGGCACCAGCCACGCCAGCGTTGCCGGCGCCACCAGCGACGCCAGCAGCACGGCGGGCCGCTTCGCCCGACTGTGGGTCGACCGGGTGTTCACCGCCCCGGGTGCGGGCACCGTGGTCACCGGCACCCTCGACAGCGGTCGGCTCCAGCGTGGCGCGCAGGTCGTGGTCCTTCCGGCCGGCGTCCGGGGTCGGATCCGCGAGCTGCGCAGCCTCGAGGTGCCCGTGGACGACGTGACGGCCACCGCCCGGGTGGCCGTCGCCCTCGCCGGTGTGGACGCTGCGCAGGTCGACCGCGGTGATGTCCTGGTCGGCGTGCGCGGCGCCGGCACGCCTCAGGGGCTGGCCACCACGGCGCTCGACGTGGCGATGACGGCGCTGCCCCACGGGGTGGTCGGCCAGCGCGGTGCCTGGCAGCTGCACCTCGGCTCCGCCCGGCGGGACGCGCGCTTGCTGCCGCTGCTCGGTGACCTGCAGCCGGGGGAGCGGGGCCTGGTCCGCATCGAGGTGGAGCGGCCGCTGCCCGCTCGGGTCGGTGACCGCTTCGTGCTGCGGGAGGTGGGGCGACGTACCACCGCTGGAGGGGGCACCGTCCTGGAGGTCGCACCACCCGACACCCGTCGCGGGGTGACCGCCCGGCTGGTCCACGCCGAGGCCCTGGAGCGCGTGCGTGATGCCGTAGCCCGTACCGACCGTGTCGCTGGGCTGGTCGCCTTGCGGGGCGGCGCTGCTGCCATCGACGCTGTGGAGGACGCCATCGGTACGCCGATCGAGGCCGGGGTGTCGGACGTCGACCCGCTGACGTCGGTCGACGGGCTGCTGGTCGAGCGTCAACGGTTCGCCGGGTGGCGCGAAGCCGCCGTGGTCGCGGCGCGCGACGCGCCGGCCCTGCCCGAGTTCGGCGCCCCGATCACCTCCCGGGACCAGCTCGCGGCGGCCGTCACCGACCACGGGTGCCCGGCCGAAGTGGTCCCTGCGGTGCTGCGTGCTGCGATCGCCGACGGCGAGGTGGTGGACGTCGGCGGCCGCGTCGTCCACCGTCGCTACCACGACGACTACCGGACCGCCCGCCGGACCCGGCAGGAGCGGCTCCTGGCGGCGCTCGAGGGTCCGGGCGTGCGCGTGCTCGACGCCGACGCTGCCGAGCAGGTCCACGGCCTGCCGCGTTTCGAGCTGCAACCGCTGCTCGATGCGGGAACCGTCGTCCAGCATGGTGGTGTGCTGGTGACTCCTGCGGTGGTGTCGACGGCGGTGGCGCTGCTCGACGACGGGCCCGGTGCCGGGGGTGCAGCGTTCACCGCCTCGGATGCGCGGCAGGCGTGGGGGCTGACCCGCAAGCACGCGATGCCGCTGCTCGAGCACCTCCGGGCCGTGGGACTCACCACCTTCGACGGCACGCACCACCGTCGGACCCGCGAACGGCGTTGAGCGCGGATCGAGGGTGCCGGTCGGCGCGCCTGTCAGCCCGCCCGCGGGACCTCGGGAGCGAACCGGCGGACGGTGCCGCCCGCGCTGGCCTCCGCGAGCAGCCCCAGGGCCGCATCGACCACGGCGCGTTGACGGTGTCGGTCCCCCACCGGCCCGATGGTGCGGCCCATCAGGTGCGGGGTCACGAGCGTGCGTGGCACCTGCAGTTGGACCGCGCGGTGTTCGAAGGCGCGGATGAACACGCTCACGGTGGCGATCCCGATGCGCTCCAGGGCACGTGCGACGAGTCCGACCGACCCGTGGCAGACGGGTCAGGTCGCCACCAGGAAGCAGACATCGACGTCGCGGGCCGCCATGTACTCGGCCCACCGTGGTGCCACCTCACGTTCGAGGGTGCGCTGCGAGGTCGCCCCGGTGAAGGCGTAGTGCTCGTCGGCCAGCTCGAGACGTCCCTCCCGGGCCAGGTCGCGGAGGTGGCTGAGCGGGAAGACGGTGTCGGGGTCGCGCTGCGCGGTGCGCGCGTCGTAGCCGGGATGACGCGCCGTCAGCTGCGCCGTCGGCGTGGTGACGTCGATGGTGGACAGGGTCGGTGTGCCGTTCAGGAAGGCGCTGATCATGGACAGCGTCTGGGCCTGGGTCGGTCCGTTCGGGCCCATCGGGTCGTGGTCACGGTGGAACACGCCGCCCGCGGTGATCAGCGCCAGGCGTTGTGCAGCGACAGGACCACCCAGCGGGGCGAAGGGTGCGTCGTCGACCTGCGGCTCGGCGGGTTCGTCAGGGCTGTAGGCGGCCGCCTGGAGTGCGGCCAGGCGAGCGCGCAGGTGCTCGAGATCGCCGGTGTCCACCACCTCGCCGACGGTGGCGAGCACCGCGGCGATGGCGTCGGCGGCGTCCTCGTCCTCCAGGCCGGCGAGGTACTTGAACTGCATGTCCGCGTGCTCGCCGTAGTAGAAGGACCGCCGGAAGGCACGCATCGTCAGCGGTCGTGCGGCCCGCCGGGCAGCGGGGTCCTCGCCACGCGTGCCGTCGTCCGCGCCGTTGTGCGTGGGGTCGTGTCCCTCAGCCTCGCTCACGCCAGATCTCCTCCGCCCGGACGAACTCGTCGTAGCTGCGGGGCCCGTTGCGCCGGAGGCGTCGGTCGAAGGCCTCCCGGTCCTGATCGCGGTACTCGAGCTGCTCGCTGATGTAGGGGGCCCTTCCGCCCTGGGCCGGTCGGTGGCGGCGCTGGGACTCGAACCTGGTCAGGAAGGCGGCCACGTTCGCCGCCGAGGTCCAGTCGGCCCGGTAGATCAGCCGCCCACCGCGCCCGATCACGTAGGTCATGTTCGGGAGCAGCCCGTAGGCGTGGTGCGCGGTCCCCGCGAGGTCGTCGAGCAGGATGGGGCGACGGATGCCGACCTCGTCGCGCAGCAGCCGTGCGTTGGCCCGCTTGACCTCGAAGGAGGTGTGATGACCGACGTGCTCACCGGGGTGGGCCTCCCGGGTGTAGAGGAAGTACCAGGCCGCGTCCCTGTGCTGGTCTGCGGCTGCGTCGAGCAGAGGACCCTCCGCCGCGCAGTAGGGTCAGGTGAAGGACCCGAACTCGACCACGACGGTGCGCTGCCGCCACACCGAGGACAGGGCGATCCGCTGGCCGGTATCGAGCTCGGTGGCGACGATGTCAGGAGCCGGCTGCCCGACGTGCAGGAGGTCGGGCCACGCCGCGAACTCACGGTCGTCCGCCCCGGAGGCGACGTACCCATCGAAGCTGGCGTAGTTGTACGCGGCGATCGCATCCGTGGTCATCGGTCCCTCTGCTCCCGTGTCCTCACCCCGGTCGATGGCTGGTCGTCGGGCTCGTCGTGGACCCCGACCACGCAGGTGCTCGCTGGGGGCCACGTGGCCGGGACCGACGGGTACCCGGCCGATGGAGGTGTGCGCTCCGCAGCAGTGCACCCGGTGACGTAACCCGCCGCGTCCGCCCGCCATTCCGTACGCACCGCTGTGGTGTCAGGCCAGGCGCAGCAGGGTCCCGGCCGCGAAGGGTGCGGCAACGCTGATGCCGAGCCGTCGGTACACCCAGGGCGGCACGGCGATGTCGGCGGCGAACAGCGCGCCGACGACCTCTTGTGCCGAGCGAAGGCCCCGCTTGGGCAGCGCCAACGTCATCGTCGCGTCCGCGACGACGCAGGGCGTGCCGACCCGGCCGCGGCTCAGGTCCAGCCCACTGGGCGCGTCCAGGGCCAGGACCGGCGCGCCGACACCGTTCGCCCACGTGATCAGCTCCGCAGCACCCCCGCGCGGATCACCGCTGCCGCTGTAGCCGAGCACCGCATCCACCACGAGGTCAGCCGGCTGCGGCTCCTCCGCCACCGGCACCGACATCCGGCGCAGGATGCCGAGCTGGTGGTCGGGCACCTCGGTCATCGCACCGGGGGCCGACAGCACCACCTCGACATCGACGCCGCGGTTGGTGAGGTGACGCGCGGCCACGAGACCACCGCCGCCGTTGCCGCCCGGGCCGGCGAGCACGGTGCAGGTGGAGGGCCCGTACCTGCTGATCGCCAGGTCGGCGAGGTTCCGGCCGGCGTTCTCCATCATCTGCATCAGGGTGATGTGCAGCTCCTCGACCATGATCCGGTCGACCTCGCGCATCTGCTCGGTCGTCACCTCCGGGAGCTGGGTGGGTGGCTGGTGTGCCATCGCGCGCGAGCCTGCCGTCTCGGGCCGGTCGTAGACGGCGGCGCCGGATCGCAGGGTGGACGGCGGCTCCATCATCGTTCCGATCGTCGTCGCGGGGTGCGGTCGTACAGCGCTCGCCGCACCCGGAGGAGCTCCGCGACCGACCAGGCCTGGAACGGGGCGCCGGTCGCGTGGTGGGGCGGATCACCGTCCGCGGTCTCCGACACCGCGCCGACCCCCCAGTCGGCGAGGTGGCGTTCGAACGGCTCCAGGACGGCGCCCACCTCCACCCCGGTACGCAGCGCCGCGTCGACGAACGGGCCCACCAGCCAGGGCCACACCGTCCCCTGGTGGTAGGCACGGTCCCGGGTGGCGCCGTCACCGCGGTGGCGTCCGAGGTAGTCGGCATCGTCGCCGGCGAGGCTGCGCAGCCCCAGCGGCGTCAGAAGCGCGCGGGCACACCGCTCCACCACCGCCCGGTCGTCGAGCGGGGCGTAGGGCAGCGAGACGGCCAGCAGCTGGTTCGGCCGCAACGAACGATCGTCACCTTCGGGGCCGTCCACCACGTCCAGCACGTCCCCCTCGACCACGAACCGCCTGCGCAGCGTCGTGGCCGCACGGCCGGCCAGGGCGTGCAGGTCCGCGGCGTCCTCGCCGAGCAGTTCCGCGAGCAGCGCGGTGGTGGTCAGCGCGTTCACCCACAGGGCGTTGACCTCGATCGGCTTGCCGTGGCGCGGGGTCACGGGTGTGCCGTCGATGCGCGCGTCCATCCAGGTCAGCGCCACCCCCGCTGCGCCCTGGCGCAGCAGCCCGTCCGCCGGGTCGACGCCGATCCCGAACCGGGTGCCGTGCACGTGGTGGTCCACGATCCCCCGGAGCCCCGGCAGCAGCGCGGCGGCCAGGTCGGTGTCGCCCGTGGCGGCGACGTGCCGGCCCAGCGCGTGCACGAACCACAGGGTCCCGTCCACGGTGTTGTACTCGAGCTGCCCCGTGTCGGCGGTGTTGGCGAGCATCCCCTCCGACAGCCCCGCCGCTGCCCGTGCCAGCAGCGCCCGACCCTCCTCGGCCCGGCCGGTGGACAGGAACAGCCCCTCGTAGCTGATCATCGTGTCGCGGGACCACTCCCCGAACCACGGGTAGCCGGCCACCACCGTCGGGCCGTCGACGATGAAGGCGTCGGCCGCCAGGACGAGCTGCTGGTCGATCGGGTCACCGGGATCGGCGTCGGCGCCGACCAGCAGTGCACCGGCGCGTCGGCGCGCGGCATCCACCATCGCGGTCGCGGGCGGGAGCTCGTCAGCGAGGTCGTCCGCCCAGGCCCGGACCTCGGCCACCTCGCCGATCCCGAGCTCGGCGACGAACCGTCCGGCGTGGAACAGGTCCTCGGTCGCGGTGAGGCCCCGGGCCGCCTCCTCGTCGTGATGGACGCCGAGGTACCACGTGCCGTCCGGGACGAAGCCGGGACCGGACACGCGGTAGCGATCCTCGAACACGAACCCATCAGCGGTCCGCGGGAGCTCCGGCGTCGCGCCGGCCGCGCGCTCCCCGTGGACGTCCCGCCAGGTGCACAGGGCTTCCAGCTCCAGCCGGACACCTCCGCCCGCGGACAGCAGTCGGTGGGTGATCGCCACACCGGGACGGCCGTGCGCACACGCGAGCTCGCGCTCGAGGACCACCTCGCCGACCTGCCAGCGCCACCGCGGCACACCGTCGGCCAGGCTGAAGGCCGCGAGGTGGTGGTGCCCGGTCGGGGCGAGCGCACCATCGGCCCAGCGGTGGGTGGCGAGCGGGACGCGCCGGTCGCCGAGGACCAGCACCGCGTCGAGCGAGGCCAGGGCGAGCATCCTTCCGCCCGGCGGCGCGGTGGCCACGACCAGCAGGCCGTGGTAGCGGCGGGTCCGCAGGCCCGACACGGTGCCCATCGCGTAGCCGCCGCAGCCGTCGGTGACCAGCCACTCGCGGCTCGCCCCGGCCGCCAGCTCGGTGGTGGTCTGTGGACCGAAGGTCAGCTGCGTCACGCGGTCACCACCGCACCGTCGGGCCGGTCCGCATCGCCGCTGGGCCCGTGCGGGTCGGCGTCGCCGTGCTGGGGCGGTGTGGCGTCGTTGACGGTCGTACGCCGGCCGTGGCGTTGGATGATCAGATCGATCACCAGCCCCGTCCAGCCGGTCTGGTGGGAGGCGCCGAGCCCGGCGCCGGTGTCACCGTGGAAGTACTCGTGGAACAGCAGGCGGTCGTGCCAGACCGGGTCCTCCTGCAACCGCGTGGCGTCACCGAACGCCGGACGCCGGCCCCGCTCGTCGTCGAGGAACAGCGCGGTCAGCCGTCGTGACAGCTCGTCGGCCACCTCGCCGAGGGGGGCCTGGTGGCCGGACCCGGTCGGCAGCTCCACGGTCCACTCGTCGCCGAGGAAGCGGTGGTAGCGCCGCAGCGACTCGATCACCAGCTGGTTGACGGGGAACCACACCGGACCGCGCCAGTTGGAGTTGCCCCCGAACAGCCCCGTGGTGGACTCGCCGGGCTCGTAGCCGACGCTCGCCTGGCTCCCGGCGAGCTCGAGGGTGAAGGGCCGGTCGTGGTGCTCGCGCGACAGCGAGCGCAGGCCGAAGGGGGAGAAGAAGGCGTCCTCGTCCAGCATGGTGGTGAGGATGCGGCGCAGGCGCTCTGGCGAGGCGATGGAGAGCATGCGGCCCTCGTAGCCGTCGAGGGTGCGCACATGGCCGACGGCCTCGCGGTACTGCGGCTTGTGCTCGAGGAACCAGGCGAAGTGTCCGGCGAAGTCCGGGAGTCGACCGAAGGTCGCCGTACCGAGGGTGGTGACCGCGTACAGCGGGATCAGCCCGACCATGGAGCGGACCTCGACCGCAGCGGTACTGCCGTCGTCGCAGCGCAGCTGGTCGTGGTAGAAGCCGGCGTGCTCGTCCCACAGTCCCTGGTCGTGGATTGCGGTGGCGATGTAGGCGAAGTGCTCGTTGAACTTCACCGCCAGGTCCTCGTAGGCCGGGTCGCGTTCGGCCAGCACGAGCGACATCTCCAGCAGGTTCAGGCAGTACATCGCCATCCACGCGGTGCCGTCGGACTGCTCCAGGCGCACACCTTCGGGCAGGGTTGCCGAACGGTCGATAGGGCCGATGTTGTCGAGGCCGAGGAACCCGCCCTCGAACACGTTGGAGCCGTGGCTGTCCTTCCGGTTGACCCACCAGCTGAAGTTCAGCAGCAGCTTGTGCAGGATCCGGGCGAGGAAGGTGGTGTCCTGTGCGCCGTCGATCTCGAACACCCGCAGCGCCGCCCAGGCGTGGACGGGTGGGTTGACGTCACCGAAGGCCCACTCGTAGGCGGGCAGCTGACCGTTGGGGTGCTGGTACCACTCGCGGCACAGCAGGATGAGCTGTGCCTTGGCGAACTCCGGGTCGAGGTGTGCCAGCGCCACCGTGTGGAACGCCAGGTCCCAGGCGGCGAACCACGGGTACTCCCACGGGTCCGGCATGGAGATCACGTCGTAGGTGTTGAGGTGGTGCCAGTGGGCGTTGCGGCCGTGGCGGCGCTCGGGTGGCGGGGACGGCTGTGCGGGGTCGCCCTCCAGCCACCGCTCCACATCGAGGTGGTAGAACTGTTTCCCCCACAGCATCCCGGCGGCGGCTTGGCGCAGGACGGCCCGCTCCTCGGCCGGGGCCGCCGGGGCCAGTGCGGCGTAGAAGGCGTCGGCCTCCTGCTCGCGACGCTGCAGCGTGCGCTCCCAGTCCGCCCCGAGGTCCGGCGCACGCTCGGTGCTCAGCCGCAGCCGCAGCTCCACCTGGCCGCCCGCGGGCACCGTGACGCGGGAGCGCAGGGCGGCCTTGGTCCCCGTGCGCTCGGGGTTGACCGTGGGTGCGCCGTGCACCACGTGGTCGTTGATGGCGTCCTTGGGGTGTGCCGGGCCGTCGACCCCCCACAGGCGTCGGGCGTTGGACACGTTGTCACAGAACAGCGGTGTCGGCTCGCCGTCGGCGGCCAGCGTCAGCACGGGCAGCTCCGGGTGGGTCGCGACGATGCGGCCGTCGTCGGCGTGCAGCGCCGGGACGGGCCCCTCGGCGACGTCCCACGACCAGGTGTTGCGGAACCAGATCGTCGGCAGGACCTCGAGGGTGCTCGTCTCCGGTCCGGCGTTGACGACCGTGACCCGGATGCAGACGTCGTCCGGCGCGGCCTTGGCGTGGTCGACCGTGATGTCCCAGTGGCCGTGGTCGAACACCCCGGTGTCGAGCAGCTCGTACTCCGCCTCGTCGCGCCCCCGGGAGGCGTTGGTCGTGACCAGGTCGTGGTAGGGGAACGGGGCCTGCGGGTAGGCGTACTGCCAGCGTGACCAGCTGTGGGTCGGCGTGGCGTCGCGGTACCACCACAGCTCCTTGGCGTCCTCGCCGTGGTTGCCCTCGTTGCCGGTCAGCCCGAACAGCCGCTCCTTGAGGAGGGGGTCACGGCCGTTGTGGAAGGCGAAGGCGACGCACAGCCGCTGCTGGTCGTCGCACAGCCCGGCCAGCCCGTCCTCGTTCCACCGGTAGGCCCGGGAGCGGGCGTGGTCGTGGGGGAGCGCCTCCCAGGCGGTGCCGTGCGGGCTGTAGTCCTCCCGGACCGTGCCCCAGGCCCGCTCGCTGAGGTAGGGGCCCCAGCGTCGCCACGCGGCGGCGTCGGGACCGGCGAGCCGCGCCCGCTCCGGGTCCGGGCTGCCGGCCGCCTGCTGTGTCGCGTGATCCATCGTCCTGGCGCTTCCGTCGTCGAGCCGTCCGGCACCCGGGCACGCGCCGCGGGACACGGCACGCCGAGGGGCAACCCCCGAGCTCCGCTCGGCCTTCCATCCGCCGGATCCGGCAGTGGGTGGAAGCCGGCAGCCGCCTGGGGTGTTGCCCTGCGCGGCCACCGCTGGCCCGCGGTGGGCGAGCACGAGACCGAGGACCGTGAACCGTGGCCGATCCTGCGCCCGAACGCGATGGTGTCCCGGATCCCCAGTACCTCGATGCGTCCCGGGTCGTCACCGGCATGGCGGTGTTCGGCCGAGGGCGGGTCGCGGAACTGACCGTTCCCCGCATCCTGGTGCTCGCCGTCCTCGGGGGCGGGTTCATCACCACCGGCGCGCTGTTCTCCGTGCTGCTGGGAACGGGGATCGAGCCGGCCGGCACCCGCATGCTGATCGAAGGGTTCGCCTTCAGCGCCGGCTTCTTCTTCGTCGTGCTGTCGGAGGCGGTGCTGTTCACCGAGGCCAACGTCGTCATGCCCGCCACCCTGCTGACCGACCGGCGGATCTGGCCCAGGGTGCTGCGGTTCTGGGCGTTGGCGTGGCTCGGCAACCTGGCGGGCGCCTGGCTGCTCGGCAACCTCGTCGCCGTCGCCCAGGTCTCCCCGGGCGAGGTGCTGGCGGGCCTGGGCGAGACCGTCGACGCCAAGCTCGCCCACCAGCAGCTCGGTGGCGCAGCGAACTGGTGGCGGCTGGTGCTGTCGGGGATCCTCGCGAACTGGCTGGTCGGGATGGCCGCGTTCTTCGCCTTCATGGGTCGCACCATCATCGGCAAGTACATCCCCGTGCTGCTCGCGGTCATGCTCTTCGTCGCCGCCGGGTTCCAGCACAGTCCGGCGAACATGGGCTTCTTCTCCCTGTACATCGCCCACGGGGGTGACCTCGACTGGCTGACCGCGCTCGGCTGGAACATCATCCCCGTCGGCATCGGGAACATGCTCGGTGCTGCGCTGCTGGTCTCCATCCCGTACTGGTACGTCTTCCAGCATCCGGCCGCGGCGAGCTCCACCTCTGCCTGACCTGAGGAGCTGTCCGATGCCGCTCGATCCCGTCCCCGCGACCGACGCGCTGTCGGCGACGCGTCACAGCTGGCACCTGCTGGCGGCCCACGTGGTCGCCGAGGCACGGTTCCGTCGCGTCGCGCACTCCGGTCTGGAACCCACCCCCGCGGGCTTTCGGACACCCGAGGACGAACCCGTGCGTGTCGAGGTGGCCCTCGACCACCTGCTCCTCCGGCGGGGCGGCGAGGTCGCGCACCGTCCGGTCAGCACCGTCGGCGACGCGCAGAGGTGGGTGCTCGGCGAGGTGGGACCGCCGCGCTGGGGTGCGCAGCCGGGCCTCCACGACCCACCGCCACCGGTCCCTGCCGACACCCCACTGCCGATCGACCCGGCGGTGGCCAGCTGGCTCGGTGGCTGGCTCCACCTCGGCTACGAGGTGCTGCGCGTGCTGGTCAGCGACGAGGCGTCCGCCGACGCGGGTGTCCCGACGCTGTGGCCGGAGCACTTCGACGTCGGGATCGAGCTGCTGGGTGGGGACCGCCGGGCCTCCTACGGGGTGTCACCGGGCGATGCGACGATCGCCGAGCCCTACGCCTACGTCGCCCTCTGGCACCCGGAGCGCGACGGGGTGGGCACGGACCCGTGGTGGAGCGCGACCGACCTTGCGGGGGCCACGCGCACCGCGCGGGAGCTCGCGGCAACCGACGAGCCGGCCCGCGAGCTGCTGTCGTGGTTCTGGGCGGGTCGGGACCGCCTGCTCGCCGTGTGAGGGGTGTGCCGGCGCGGCCGGCCACCACCCCGGCCTCCCGATCTCCACGGTCGCACCACCGCGGTCGTCGCGTTGCGTGTGCCGGGCGCATGGAAGCCACCGGGCGACCCACAGGTTGCCCAAAGGTGCGACCGGCATCGTCGCTCTCCCCGGCCGCGGATCGGCGGCCACCACCCGTCAACGATCCCCGAGGAGGACATCGATGGGAGCGCTGCAGGACCTCGCCGCTGCAGGACAGAGCGTCTGGTACGACAACATCCGTCGGGCCCTGATCGACAGCGGTGAGCTGGCCCGCTACCTCGACGCCTACGCGGTCACCGGGGTGACCTCCAACCCGACCATCTTCGAGCAGGCCATCGCGGGCGGCGGTGACTACGACCAGGGCATCGCCGCCGCGGTGAGCGAGGGGATCGACGATCCGGAGGTGGTCTTCTGGCGTCTTGCCATCCGCGACATCCAGGACACCGCCGACCTGCTGGCGCCGATCCACGAGCAGACGCAGGGTCGCGACGGCTACGTGTCCCTGGAGCTGCCGCCACGGCTCGCGCACGACACCGACGGCTCGATCCAGATGGCGCTCGAGCTCGCACGCCGGGTCGACCGCGCCAACCTGATGGTCAAGGTCCCCGGGACGGCGGCCGGGATGGGTGCGCTGGAGGAGCTGATCGCCAGCGGGATCAACGTCAACGTCACCCTGCTGTTCTCCCTGTCGCAGTGGTCGGACACCGCCGAGGCCTACCTCCGCGGTCTCGAGCGGCGCCGGCAGGCCGGCCAGGACCTCGACGTGGCATCCGTCGCGTCGTTCTTCATCAGCCGCATCGACGCGGCGGCGAACCAAGAGCTCCCCGAGCAGCTCCAGAACCGTCTGGCGGTGGCCAACGCGCAGCTCGCCTACAGCGCCTACCTCGACCTGTTGGACAGCGACCGTTGGCAGGACCTCACCGCGGCCGGGGCGCGCCCGCAACGGCTGCTGTGGGCCAGTACCTCGGCGAAGGACCCGCGTCTCGATGACGGCCACTACGTCCGGGCGCTGGCCGCCGACGGCACCGTGAACACGATGCCCGAGCACACGATGCTGACCTTCGACCGCGACGGGGCGGTGACCGAACGCCTGCGTCGTGACACCGCCGAGGCCGAAGCCGTCGCGGCCGCCGCCAGCGACGCGGGCGTCGGCTTGGAGTCGCTGGGGCGGCGGTTGCAGCACGAGGGCGACGCCAGCTTCGCCGCCTCGTTCGACAACCTGCTGGCGTGCATCCGCACCAAGCTGGCGGCCATGCAGTCCGCCGCCGAGCGGACCGAGGCCCGGCTGGCGCCCATCGCCGGTGAGGTCGCCGACGCGACGGCGGATCTCCAGCGCCGCGAGGTCGCGTCGCTGCTGTGGAAGCGAGACCACACCGCCTGGCAGGACGACCCCACCGAGGTGGCCGACCGGCTCGGGTGGCTGACCGCACCGCAGGAGCTGGCCGAGGAGGCCGACGACCTCGAGCGCTGGGCTGAGCAGGCGCGCGCCGACGGGCTGACCCACGCCGTGGTGCTCGGGATGGGCGGGTCGAGCCTGTTCCCGCTGGTGGCAGCCCGCACCCTCGCCCGGGCCGAACGGGGGCTGGAGCTGCACGTGCTGGACTCCGTCGACCCGCAGGCCATCGCCCGTCAGGCCGGCGCCCTCCCCCCTGAGCGGACGTTGGTCCTCGCCTCCTCGAAGTCCGGGACGACCGCGGAGACGCGGACGCTGCTGGAGTGGTTCTGGCAGCGGCACCCCGACCCCGCGAACTTCGTCGTGATCAGCGACCCCGACACCCCCCTGGCCCAACTCGGCCGTGAGCGCGGCTTCCGGCGCATCTTCGCCAACCGGTCGGACATCGGTGGCCGCTACTCCGCGCTCTCCCACTTCGGGCTGGTGCCGGCGGCGCTGGCCGGGGCGGACGTCGCCGAGCTGCTCCGACGCGCAGGGTGGATGCTGTCCGCCTGCGCCGACTGCGTCCCCGACGACGGTCACCCCGGCCTCGAGCTCGCCGGCATCCTCGCCGGCGCCGTGACGGCCGGTCGGGACAAGCTGACCCTGCTCGTCGACCCCGCGCTGGACGGGTTCGGGATGTGGCTCGAGCAGCTGGTCGCCGAGTCGACCGGCAAGCACGGCACCGGTCTGCTGCCGGTGGTCGGCGAGCCGCTGGGACCGCCCGAGGTCTACGGCGACGACCGCCTGTTCGTCCAGCTCGGTGGAGACCCCCGCCAGCTGCACGCCCTGGCCGCGGCCGGCCACCCGACCTACCACCTGCCCGTGGACGGTCCGCTCGACCTCGGCGGCGAGGTGCTGCGGTGGGAGATCGCGATCGCGCTCACCGGGGCGGCGCTCGGCATCAACCCCTTCGACCAGCCCGATGTCGAGGCGGCCAAGCAGGCCGCCCGCCGGGCCCTGGACGAGGGCGTCGACGAACCCGAGGTGGAGCCCATCGCCCCGCTGCTCGCGCAACTGCAGGCCGGCGACCACCTGGTGATCCAGGCCTACGTCGACCCGGAGGACCCGGTCGTGCCAGCGCTCGAGCAGGTGCGCCAGCGACTCCGCGACCGGGAAGGGGTCGCGACCACGCTCGGCATCGGTCCGCGCTACCTGCACTCCACGGGCCAGCTGCACAAGGGTGGGCCGAACACCGGGGTGTTCCTGCAGGTGGTCGGCGATGACGGCGACCACGACCTCGACATCCCCGGCGAGCGGTTCAGCTTCGGTGCGCTCACGCGCGCCCAGGCCGCCGGTGACCTGGCGGCGCTGCGCGATCGCGGCCGCCGTGCCGCCCGTGTGTCGCTGGCGGAGCTGCTGCGCTCCGGCGACTGACGATGCCGCGACCTGCGTCGGGGCCACGGCATCCCCCCGTGTCCGTGGCCCCGGCGCACCATCGGACACCGACCCCGAACACCCCACCAGCGACACCCCACCAGCGACACCCCGCCAGCGACACCCCACCACCGCAGGAGCATCCCATGAAGCTCGGCATGATCGGACTCGGCAAGATGGGCGGCAACATGGCCACCCGGCTCCGGCGCAACGGCCATGAGGTCGTCGGCTTCGACCGCGACCCGGACACCCGCGACGTGGGCTCCCTCGAGGAGCTGGTCGCCGCGCTCGACGGGGAGCCGCGCCGCATCGTGTGGGTGATGGTGCCCGCCGGCGCGCCGACGGCCGACACCATCACCGCGCTGGCCGATCTGCTGCAGTCCGGTGATCTGGTCATCGACGGCGGCAACTCGAACTTCCGTCACTCCCAGGCCCACGGCGACGCGCTGGCCGCGCACGGCATCAGCTTCATCGACGCCGGCGTCAGCGGCGGGGTGTGGGGGCTCGACGAGGGCTACTGCATCATGGCCGGCGGCGGGACCGACGACATCTCCGACGTGAGCGCGATCTTCGACGCGCTGGTCACCGACGACGGCTTCGCCCACGTGGGCCCGGTCGGTGCCGGTCACTTCACCAAGATGGTCCACAACGGCGTCGAGTACGGGATGATGCAGAGCTTCGCCGAGGGCTACGAGCTCCTGGCGGCCAGCGACCTCGACATCGACCTGCCGTCCGCCCTGGAGGTGTGGCGCCACGGGTCGGTCGTGCGCTCCTGGCTGCTGGACCTCTTCGCCGCCGCGGTCCACGCCGACCCGAAGCTGGACGGCGTGCGCGGCTGGGCCGAGGACTCGGGCGAGGGACGCTGGACCGTCGAACAGGCGGTCGAGCTGGCCGTGCCGGCGCCGGCGATGACGGCCGCGCTGTTCGCACGCTTCGCCTCCCGTCAGGACGAGGCACCGGCCATGAAGGCGATCGCCGTCATGCGGAACGCCTTCGGTGGCCACGAGGTGCGGTCGTGAGCGAGCGTTCCGACGCCCTGGTGCTGTTCGGGGGCACCGGTGACCTCGCCCAGCGCAAGCTCTACCCCGCGCTGTACGAGCTGGCACGCGCCGGCCGCCTGCCACGGCGGGTCATCGCGGTGGCGGCCTCGGAGTGGACGCTTGACGAGCTGCGGAAACGGGTCGAGGCAGCGGTCGAGCGGTTCGAGAGCGGCGCGCCGGACCGGGCGGCGCTGTCACGGCTGCTCGACGCCCTCGGCTACGTCTCGGGTGACTACCGCGACCCGGGCACCTTCGCCGCGCTGTCCTCGGCGCTGGGCAACAGCGCGTGTCCCCTGCTCTACCTCGCCATCCCCCCGAGCCTGTTCGAGACCGTGACCGCTGGTCTGGCCCGCGCCGGGATCGCCGCGCGGGGTCGGGTGGTGCTGGAGAAGCCCTTCGGTCGCGACCTGGCGTCGGCCCGGGAGCTGAACCGGTGCGTGCTGGCGGCCTTCGACGAGAGCTCGGTGTTCCGCATCGACCACTTCCTGGGCAAGGACCAGGTGCTGGACCTGCTGGTGTTCCGGCTCGCCAACTCCCTGCTGGAGCCCGCGTGGAACCGCCACCACATCGCCAGCGTGCAGATCACCATGGCGGAGTCGATCGACGTGGAGGGGCGTGGCGCCTTCTACGACGAGGTGGGGACCCTGCGCGACGTGGTGCAGAACCACCTGTTGCAGGTGCTCGCCCTGGTGGCCATGGAGCCCCCCGTGGACACCAGCGCCGACGCGCTGCGGGACGAGAGGGTCAAGGTCTTCCGCGCCATGCCCACCCTCGAGCCGGCGCAGGTGGTGCGGGGTCAGTACGTCGGTTACCGCGATGAGGACGGGGTCGCCCCCGACTCCGAGGTGGAGACCTTCGTGGCCCTGACCACCTCGATCGAGTCGTGGCGGTGGGCGGGTGTGCCCTTCACGATCCGGGCCGGCAAGGCCATGGCGGCCACCGTCACCGAGGTGGTGGTCGAGTTCAAGCGCCCGCCGCTGCGGTTCTTCGCCCGCTGCGATGCACCCCCACCGGCACCCAACCGCCTGCGGTTCCAGATCAAGCCCGGCGGAGAGGTCGGCCTCCAGATCCAGATCAAGGCCCCCGGCGGGGAGATGGTCAGCCACCCCGTGGAGCTGTCCTACCGCTACGAGGAGGAGGACGGCACCCGGGAGGAGGCCTACGCGCGCCTGCTCGACGACGCGCTCGACGGTGACCAGCGGCTCTTCGCCCGTGCCGACGGGGTCGAGGAAGCCTGGCGCGTGGTCGGAGAGGTCATCGGGGCGGCCGGCGCCGTGCACCCCTACGAGCGTGGCACCTGGGGCCCGGACGCCGCAGCGCAGCTCCTGCCCACCGGCACCACCTGGCACGTCCCGGAGGTCGCGCGCGATGGCTGAGACCCTGGCCGTCGACCTCGGCGGCACCCACATGCGCGCCGCCATCGTCACCGACGACGGCGTGGTCGCCCTGCGACGCACCCAGCCGACGCCGCGGCAGGACCGCTGCCCCGACGCGCTGCTCGTCCTGGTCGGTGACGTGCTCGAGACCCGGCCGGTCAGCGCAGCGGTGATCGGTGTGCCCGGACGCATCGACCACGCCGCGGGTGCCCTGGAGTACGCGCCCAACCTCCCGCCGCACTGGCCCGAGGCGCTGCGCGAGGATCTGCTCAGCGACGACCTCGGTGTGGCCGTCTCCCTGGCGAACGACGCGGACCTGGCCACGGTCGGGGAAGCACGCTTCGGTGCGGGTCGGGGTGCCGGCGACGTGGTCTACGTCACGGTCTCCACCGGCATCGGCGCCGGCGTGCTGCTCGGTGGTCGCCTGGTCCGTGGCCGTCGGTCAGCCGCCGAGCTCGGCCACACGATCGTCGACCTCACGGCGCACGGCCACGGGGAGATGGCCACGGCAGAGGATCGGGGCTCCGGCACGGCCTTCGGCCGCCTGGGCGCTGCACGGGGGCTGCCGGCCTCCGGCGCGCAGCTGGCCGCACTGGTGGAGGCCGGTGACGACGCCGCGCGGGAGGTCTGGGAGCAGGTGGCGGGCGTGGTGGCGGTCACCGTCGCCAACGTCGCGCACCTGTTCGCCCCCGAGGTGGTGGTGCTCGGTGGCGGCATGGGACGTGACCCGCAGCTGCTGGCGCCGGTACGCCGCGCCCTGGAGCAGGACGGCCCGCAGGGGTTGGCCGCGGCGGTCGAGGTGCGCACCGCGGAGCTCGGCGACGACGCCGGCCTGGTCGGCGCGGCCGGCTGGGCGGCGGCCAGCCCACCCGCACCGGCCCCGACGACCGGGCGCGCAGCTGCTGCGACACCGCCCGCGTCTCCGCGTGCCGCACCCGCCGGGGCTGCGGGCACGGAGCGTGCGCCGCTGCCGTCGCGGGGGTCGCTGCAGCGGATCGTGCTGGTGCGCCACGCGGAGACCGCGTGGAGCCTGACCGGCCAGCACACCGGCTCGACCGACCTGCCCCTGACCGACGCCGGACGGCGCAAGGTGGCCCTGGCGGGTGCGCGCCTGACCGGCCAGCGCTTCACCCGCGTGCTGACCAGTCCGCTGCAGCGGGCGGCCGAGACCTGCGCGATCACCGGCTTCGACGGCCGGGCCGAGGTCCACGAGGCGCTCCGGGAGTGGGACTACGGCGAGTACGAAGGTCGCACGACCCCCCAGATCCGCGAGCAGGACCCGGGGTGGGAGCTGTACCGCGACGGCGCGCCGGGCGGCGAGTCGCCCGAAGCGGTGCGCAGCCGCGTCGACGCCCTGATCCAGGAGCTGCTCGCGCTGTGCCGCGAGGGCGGGGACGCCCTGCTGTTCAGCCACGGCCACCTGCTGCGGGCGCTGGCGGCCCGATGGCTGGGGGAGCCGGTCGCGCTCGGTCGCCACCTGGGCCTGGGCACCGGGAGCCTGTCCACGCTCGGGTGGAAGCGGGAGCTGACCGTGATCGAGGTGTGGAACGACCGCGCCCACCTGGAGGATGTATGAGCATCGAGGTGCTGGAGACGCCGCAGACGTTGGCCGACCGCGCCGCGCAGGTGCTGGCCGAGCACCTGCGCTCGGCGATCCGGGCGCGTGGTCGTGCGACCATGGCGGTCTCCGGCGGCCGCACCCCCGAGGCCCTGCTCGCCGCGCTGGCCCGCCACGAACTCGCGTGGCAGCAGGTCCACGTGTGCCAGGTGGACGAGCGGATCGCCCCCGATGCGCACCCCGAACGCAACCTCGGGCTGCTGCAACGTGCCCTGTTCGGCCACCGCGCCGGGCCGGTGCCGCAGCTGCACGCGATGCCGGTCACGGCGACCGACCCGGGGACCGCCGCCGCCCGCTACGCGGGCCTGCTGGTGGCCCTGGCCGGCCGGCCGCCGGTCCTCGACGTCGTGCAGTTGGGGCTGGGCGTCGACGGGCACACCGCTTCCCTGGTGCCCGACGACCCGATCCTCGACGTCACCGACCGCGACGTCGCCGTGACGCAGCCCTACCAGGGCCGCCGCCGGCTGACCTGCACCTTCCCCCTGCTGGCGCGCGCCCGACACCGGGTGTGGGTCGTCAGCGGGACGGACAAGGCCCCGGCGTTGTCCCGTGTCCACGCGGGTGACCTGCAGCTGCCTGCCGCCCGCGTGCCGCGACAGGACGCGCGGTGGCTCGTCGACCGTGCCGCCGCTGCCCAGCTCGACCCCGCCAACGTCCCGACCCTCGAGGAGCAACGACCATGAGCGTGACCACCGACCCCGTCCTGCGCGACGACGTCGTCGTCATCGGGCACGGCAGCCCGGGGGCGCCTCCCGCCGGCCCGCAGCGTGATGCGATCGACGCCGTGCGTTTCCTGGCCGCCGACGCGGTCGAGCGTGCCGGCTCGGGCCACCCCGGTACCGCCATGGCGCTGGCACCCGTGGCCTACGAGCTCTACGCACGGCAGTTGCGGCACGATCCCACCGCCCCGCACTGGCCCGACCGGGACCGCTTCGTGCTGTCCGCCGGGCACGCCTCGATGCTGCAGTACGCCGCCCTGCACCTGTCCGGCTACGACCTCGACCTCGAGGACCTCCAGCGCTTCCGGCAGCTCGGCTCGCGGACCCCGGGTCACCCGGAGCGCGGCCACACCGACGGCGTCGAGGTGGGTACCGGCCCGCTCGGCCAGGGGATCAGCATGGCGGTCGGCCTGGCGCTGGCGGAGCGGATGCTGGCTGCGCACTTCAACCGCGGCGAGCACAGGATCGTCGACCACCGCACCTGGGTGATCGCGGGCGACGGCGACATGATGGAGGGAGTAACCAGCGAGGCCACGTCCCTGGCGGGAACCCTCGGGCTCGACCGTCTCACCGTGCTCTACGACGACAACCACATCACCATCGAGGGCGACACCGACCAGGCCTTCTGCGAGGACGTCGCCCGGCGCTTCGACGCCCACGGCTGGCAGGTGCTGCGCGTCGATGACGTGAACGCGTCCGACGAACTGGCCGCAGCGCTGGACGCGGCGCGCGCCGACACCGAGCGGCCGACCCTCATCATCGCGCGCACCCACATCGGCTACGGCTCCCCGAAGCAGGACGATGCCGGCGCCCACGGTGCCCCCCTCGGTGCGGACGCGCTGGCAGCCACCCGCGAGACGCTCGGCTGGGAGCACGCGCCCTTCGAGATCCCCGCCCACGTCTACGACCACTGGCAGGAGCACGTCGCCGCGCGGGCGAGCGCCCGCTCGGCGTGGGAGGACGCCTTCGCCCGCTACCGCGACGACCACCCGGAGCTCGCCGCGGAGTTCGAGCGCCGCAGGAGCGGGCAGCTGCCCGAGGGCTGGGCGGACGACCTGCTGGCCGCGGCCACGAGCCAGGCCCCCGTCGCCACCCGGACCACCCTCGGCGAGGTCCTCAACGCGGCTGCGGCGCGCGTGCCGGAGCTGGTCGGCGGCAGTGCCGACCTCGCGCCCTCCACCGTCACGACCCTGCACGGCGAGGGGGACGTGACCCGGGCGGACGCCTCGGGGCGCAACCTGCACTTCGGTGTGCGCGAGCACGCCATGGGCGCGGTGCTCAACGGCCTGGCGGCCCACGGGGGGGTGCGACCTTTCGGCGCGACCTTCCTGGTGTTCAGCGACTACCTCAAGCCGGCCATCCGCCTGTCGGCGCTGATGCAGTTGCCGGTGGTGTACGTGTTCACCCACGACTCGATCGGGCTCGGCGAGGACGGTCCGACCCACCAGCCCGTCGAGCAGCTCGCGAGCCTGCGCGCCACACCCGGGCTGACGGTGCTCCGCCCGGCCGACGCGCACGAGACGGCTGCCGCGATCGACACGGCGCTGGAACTCGACGGGCCCGTCGCCGTGATCCTGTCGCGCCAGAAGCTGCCGGCGCTGACCACCGACCGGCTCGACATGGCGGGACGGATCGTGGCCGACGGCGGGGACGCGGCCATCGTCGCCACCGGCTCCGAGGTCGAGATCGCGCTCGAGGCCCGGGACCTGCTCGCGGCGGACGGGGTGGCCGCCCGGGTGGTGTCCCTGCCCTCCTGGGAGCTGTTCCGCGCGCGGCCGGTGGCCGAACGCGAGCAGCTCCTGCCGCCGGGCCTCCCGACGGTGGCGGTGGAGGCGGCCTCATCCCAGGGGTGGTGCGAGTTCGCCGACGAAGTGGTCGCCCTCGACCGGTTCGGGGCCTCCGGTACCGCCGACGCGCTCTACGAGCAGCTCGGCATCACCGCCGAAGCGGTGGCGTCCCGGGTCCGCGGGCTGCGAGCAGCACGATGAGCGACATCGCGCTGGAGGACCACGCCTTCCTGTCCGACTGCCACTCGGCGGCGTTGGTGACCCGGGAAGGTTCCGTCGACTGGCTGTGCTTCCCGCGGTTCGACGCGCCCAGCGTGTTCGGTCGCCTCCTGGACGACGACGCCGGTCATCTGCGCACCCGCCCGGTCGGCCACGCCGAGGTGACCCGCCGCTACCTCGACGACAGTCTGGTACTCGAGACCACCTTCACCACCGCATCGGGCACCGCGGTGCTGACCGAGGCCCTGGCGCTGCGACCTGACGACAGCGGTCACCAGCTCGGCCAGGACGCGCCCCACGCCCTGCTGCGCCGTCTGGTCTGCACCGAGGGCAGCGTCGAGGTGGAGGTCGTCTTCGCCCCCCGACCGGAGTACGGGCTTGCACGCCCGCTGCTGGTCGCGGTCGAGGGTGGGGTGCTGACCCGTGGCGCCCCCGCAGCCTTGGCGTTGTGGACCGAGCTGCCCCTGCGGATCGGCCCCAGCCGGGCGGAGGGTCGCTGCACGCTGACCGCCGGTCAGGAGGTGACCGTCGCCCTGCAGTGGGCCAGGGCCTGGGAGGCGGAACCCGCCAGGTGGCGGCCCACGGAGGTCGTGGAGCGGCTGTCGGACACCACCGCGGCGTGGCAGCGGTGGGCTGCGGAGCACCAGCGCTACGAGGGGCCGTGGCGCGAGCTCGTGCGCTGCAGCGGGCGGGTGCTCCAGGGGCTGACCTTCCAGCCGACCGGCGCGGTGATCGCCGCCGCCACCACCTCGTTGCCGGAGGAGATCGGCGGGTCCCGGAACTGGGACTACCGCTACGCGTGGCTGCGCGACGCCTCCCTGACCCTCGACGCCCTGTGGATCGCCGCCTGCCCGGATGAGGCACGGGCCTTCGTCGCGTGGCTGGTCGGTGCGGCGGCCGGGGACCTGCGGGTCGGCTCCACGCCCCAGATCATGTACGGGGTGGCCGGCGAGCACGACCTGGCGGAGCGCACCCTCGACCATCTGGCTGGCTGGCGTGACAGCCGGCCGGTCCGGGTCGGCAACGGCGCCTACGACCAGGTGCAGCTCGACGTCTACGGCGAGGTGCTGTCCGCCGTGGCCAGGCTCCGCAAGGAGCTTGGCCCGCTCGACGACACCACGTGCTGGTTCCTCCGGCAGCTCGCCCAGGCGGCGATCGACGGCTGGGAACAACGCGATCAGGGGCTGTGGGAGGTCCGCAGTGCGCCGCAGCACATGCTGAACTCCAAGCTGATGTGCTGGGTGGCGCTCGACCGGGCCATCGAGCTGGCGGACGACCTGGGCCCGTCGGCGTCGGAACTGGCCAGCTGGGAGCGCGAGCGCGACCGGATCCGCACCGAGATCCTCGAGCGGGGCGTCGATGCGGACACCGGCGCCTTCACCCAGGCCTTCGGCTCACCGGTGATGGACGCCAGCGCGCTGCGCGTCGCCCTGGTCGGTTTCCTGCCCGGCGACGACCCGCGGGTGCTCGCAACCATCGACGCGGTCCGCGATCGGCTCACCGACGACCAGGGTTTCGTGCACCGCTACGAGGGCGACGACGGGCTGGAGGGGGAGGAGGGCAGCTTCCTGCTGTGCACCTTCTGGCTCGCCCACGCCCAGGCCCTGGCCGGCGACGTCGACGCCGCTCGGGCGACCTTCGAGCTGGCGGCCGGCGTGCGCAACGACGTCGACCTGCTCGCCGAGGAGTACGGCGGTGGGGTCCTGCTCGGCAACCTGCCCCAGGCCTTCAGCCACATCGGCCTGGTCACCGCCGCCGAGGCCATCGCCGCGTGCGAAGCCGTCGCGCCCGAGGCCTCCGCGCTGGAGGCCGCCGAGTGACCTAGCCGTCCCCGGCCAGCCCCAGGTGCGGCGTGCCCGCCGCCGCGCGGTGCGTCGTGCCGGCGGTCACCGGCGGGATCGCGGTCAGGACCGGCCGCAGCTGCCGGCGTGCGTCGTGCAGCAGCGAGGCGGCCTCGTGGAGGTCGGTGTCGAGCACCCGGGCGAGCTGGGCGTAGGACAGCCCCTCCCCGTCCACGAGCTGGACGGCGGCCCGCTGCGGTGGCGGCAACGCCGCGAGGGCCGCCGCTGCGGACGTGCCGTTGCCGGCCGCGCCGCCGTCCCGCGGTGCCGCGCGGAAACGGGCCCACAGGTGGGCGTGGAGCCAGGCGGTGGGGTCCTCCTCGTCCAGCACGCTGCGCGCCGCAGCGCGCAGGGTCTGCTCCACCAGCGCCTCGGCCCGCTCGTGGGTGCCGAGGTAGACCAGGGCCGTGCGCAGGAGTCCAGGGAGCTGTTCGTGCACGAGCGCACGCTGCCGGCTGCTCCAGCCGACCACGGGCTGACCACGGAGGTGGGCTGCTCGCCGCATGGTGTTCTCCCTCGGTGACGGGACATCGACGGTGGCCGGTCGCAGCTGCGCTGACCGGTGTCACGCTGACGTCGATGACGGTACGTGCGGGCCTTTGGGCGACCTTTTGCTGCCTGGCGCGGCGACCCTGCACCGTTGTAGGTTGCGGGGCGGGGTTCGATGTCCGCCTCGGCGATCCCCTGCGCGACCCCCGTCCCACGACCACGGGCCTGTTGGTGCTACAGCGTGAGCTCAGCGACCAGGCACAGCGTGCCGCCCTGGAGTCCGCGCCCTTCGCCGTCGTCGCCTCCGACGCCGACGGTCGCATCCTGCTGTGGAACCCGGCGGCCGAGTCGCTGTTCGGGTGGACGGCAGCCGAGGTCCTCGGTACGCCGCTCATGGAGCTGGGCATCGTCCCACCGGGGGAGGAGGCCGCCCAGTACGAGGCGCAGCGGGAGCTGGCGCTGTCGGGTACCCGGGTAGGAGGGTCGCTGGACGCGACCCGGCTGCGACGTGACGGCAGCCCCTTCATCGCCCGGGTCTGGCCCTCCCCGCTCCGCGACGCCGAGGGCGAGCTCAGTGGCTTCCTCGGCCTGCTGATCGACGTCACCGAGGAGCGGCGTCGCGAGGAGGCCCGACGTGTCGACGAGGCGCGGTTCCGTGCCATCTTCGACCGCTCGCACGACGCCATCCTGGTGTTCGACCCCGACCGCGACGTGGTGCTGGACGCCAACCCGCGCGCCTGTGACCTGCTGGGCTACTCCCGTACCGACCTGCTGCGCGCACGACCCTCGACGATCCACGCCCACGAGCCGGTCGCCTTCCAGGGGTTCGTGCGGCGCGTCCGCGAGGACGGCGTCGCACGGACCGACCGCCTGACCTGCGCGGACAACCGTGGCGATCGGATCCCCTGCGAGATCTCCGCGTCCTGGGTCCGTGTGGAGGAACGCAGCTGGGTCCTGGCCATCATCCGCGACACCCGGGTCCGGCGGCGGATGGAAGCCGACCTGCGGGCCGCGGAGCAGCGCTACCGCGACCTGTACGAGCAGGCGCCCTTCGCGTACTTCTCCGTCGGCGTGGACGGTCGGATCCGCCTGGCCAACCGCGCGGCGGTGCGGTTGCTCGGCCGTGACGATCTCGTCGGCAGCCCGGTGCTGGAGCTGTACCACCCGGATCTGCCCGAGGGTCGCTCCCGTGCCCGGCAGCTGCTCGAACGCTTCCGTGCGGGAGAGCACATCCGCGGGGAGGAACTGGCGATGCGCGCCGCGGACGGACGGACCGTGTGGGTCTCGCTGTCGGTGGCGCCCGTGCGTGACGAGGACGGCGTGGTGACCTCGAGCCGGTCGATCGCCGAGGACATCACCGCACGCAAGGCAGCCGAGTCGCAGCTGGCCGCCTCGCTGGAGGAGCTGGAGCAGCGCAACGCGGAGCTGCAGCAGCTGGCCTTCGGGGTCGCCCACGACCTGGCGTCGCCGCTCAGGACGGTGACCGCCTCCGCACGCCGGCTCGAGGGGCGCTTCCGTGCTGCCCCCGACCCCGGGACGGAGGAGCTGTTCTCCCTCCTCACCGACGGGGTGGAGCGGCTGCGTGCCCTGTCCGACGGCGTGCTCGGCTACGCCCGGGCCGGCGAGACGCCGCACACGCTCGGTGAGGTCGACATGGCCGCGTTGGTGCAGCGGATCCGCGGCGCGCTGGCAGACCAGCTGTCGACCACCGGGGCACAGGTCTCGGTCGGTGCGCTGCCGACGGTGTGGGGCGAGGAGGAGGGGCTCGGCACGGTGGTGCAGAACCTGCTGGGCAACGCCGTGCGCTTCGCTGCGCCCGGCCAGCCCCCGGTGGTGTCCATCACCGCGCACCGGGAAGCCGCGGCGTGGCGCGTCGAGGTGGCCGACCGGGGCGTGGGGATCGATCCCGCGGCCCAGGAGCGGATCTTCGAGATGTTCCGTCGTGCGCGCGACCAGCAGCAGCGCCACGGTGCGGGCATCGGGCTGGCCACCTGCCGGCGCATCGTCGAGCAGCACGGTGGTCGTATCTGGGTGCGCTCCGCCCGTGGAGCCGGCAGCACCTTCTGCTTCACGATCCCGGATCGCCCCCCGACGCGGTGAGGGGCCAGAAGGCCTCGATGGCCCGGACGACCTCGGACAGCTCATCGGGATCGGTCGGCTTGGTCACGTAGCTGTTGGCGTGCAGGTCGTAGCTGTGGTCGATGTCGGCCCGGCTGGTGGACGAGGTCAGCATCACCACCGGGATCCGCCGGAGCGCGTCGTCCTGCTTGAGCTCGGCCAGGACCTCGTGCCCGCTGAGACCCGGCAGGCCGAGGTCCAGCAGCACCAGATCGGGTCGGGGGTCGGCGCACCGCAGGGACTCCAGCGCGGTCTCACCGTCGGCGACGTGCTCGACCCGGACCGGGACGGCCCCGGTCTCCAACGCCTCGGTGATCAGGATCGCCTCGGCGGGTGTGTCCTCGACCAGGAGCACGCGCAGCGCCCGGCCCCGCCGGCCGGCGGCGCTGGACGCCGCCGGCTCGCGCGCCGCGCTGGCACCGAGGTGGGCGATGAGCGTCTCCGGCGAGCGGCCGCGCAGGAGGTCACGGTGCAGGTCCTCGGTCGCCTCGCTCGGGTCGGTGCCGAGCTCCTCCGCCAGCTGGTCACGACAGCGGGTGTAGGCCGCGAGGGCTGCGGAGCGCACCCCGGCCAGCTGGTGGCCCACCATCGTCACCCGGTGTGCCCGTTCATCGAGGGGATCCTCCACCAGGACCTGCGCGGCATGGCGCAGCGCTCCGGGCGCGTCGCCAGCCGTTGCGGCCGCGGTCCCGGCCGCAACGCGGGCGTCGAGCACACGCTGCCGGTAGTGGACGCGGGTGTCCTGGAGCCAGTCCGCGTACGGCTCGTCCTCGAGGACCTCGCCGGCGGCCAGCGCGAGAGCCTCCTCGAGCACCTCGCGCTGCTCCGTGCCCGGCGCGCTGGCCGCGGCGCGGGCGACCAGCGCGTCGAAACGGTCGAGGTCGACCGACAGCTCGTCACGGGCGAGGCGGTAGGCCTGGTGCTCGGTCGCCAGCACGTGGCGCCAGTCCCCGAGGGTGCGTCGCAGCACCGAGACGTAGGTGTCGATCGTGCCGGGGACGTTGCGGGGCGGGTCACGCTGCCACAGCAGGGACGCGAGCCGCTCGCGGGGCACCGGGTGGCCCTCGGCCAGCAGGAGGATCTCCAGCAGCAGCTTCGGCTTGCGTCCGCCGAGGTCCCGCGGGCCGAGGACGCGCCCGTCGAGCTCGAGCTGGAGGGGCCCGAAGGCGCGGAGCTCGGGCGTGTGCATCGGACGATCCTTGCGCTGGGCGTGATCCCGCACCGGCGTACGGTGCCGGTCGCCGCGGCGGGTCGTCGGGTGGCCGGCGCCCAGCATGCCACGACACGGTCGGCGTCGTGTCGCGACGGGTCGCGCTCAGACGAAGGTGACGTGGTCCTCGAGGTGCACGCCCTTGTCGAGGGTCTTGTGCACGGGGCAGCTGGCAGCGACCTGGGTGAGTCGCGTGCGCTGGGTCTCGTCGAGGTCGCCGCGGATCGTGATGCGGCTGACGATGCGGTCGATGTAGCCGCGGTGGTGCGCCTCGCAGTCGGCGCAGTCGTCAACGTGGATGCGGTCGTGCTCGTAGGCCACCTCGATGCGCTCGACCGCCCAGCCCTTGCGTTGGGCGTACATCGACACGGTGATGCTGGTGCACGCGGCCAGGGCACCGAGCAGGAGCTCGTAGGGGTTGGGGCCGGTGTCGGTGCCGCCCACCCCGGTGGGCTCATCGGCCGCCCACGCGTGACCGGAGGTGGAGCTGAGGCTGACGGCGTAACCTTCGGTCAGCTCGCCGGTGATGGTGTGCATCGGTGTGCTTTCGGTCGCCGGGGCGTCGATGCTGGCATGTCGGCGGGGTGGACGGTCGAACCGTCCACCCCGGTGCGGTCGCGGTGCGCCGGTCAGTCCGACGTGGAGCGCGGCGGCCCCGCCAGCTCACCGATCCGCACGGTCTGGAACCGAAGGACCTGGACGATCGTGGCCAGACCGAACGCGATCGCGACGAGGTGGAGGGCGACACCCACCCGTCGGACCGCCTCGAGGATCACGAAGACCTGGTCCGCTGCGGCCACATCCGCCGTGGCCGCGAGCTGCCCAGCCACCACGAAGTGGGCGATCACCGCCACGATGATGGCCATCATGCCCATCATCATCATGACGATCATCAGCTTCGCGGTCCCCGGCATCCGCAGCGTCTGCACGGGGTTGCCGACCGTGTGCTGGAGCTGACCGCCACCGTCGCGGAACACCCCCAGGATGCGGGCGATGGCGAAGGCGATGGCCGACAACACGGCCGTGAAGCCGATGAACATCACGCCGGCGGTGACGTGCTGGAGCTGGGCGAGGCGGACCGCATCGTCAGGTGTGGTGGCGACCGCGTCGGCCCGCAGGATCCCGAGCACCATCGCCGCGGCGAAGGCCATCAGCGCCATCACCAGCATCGGGGCCCACAGGCGCGTCCCCATCCGCTGGGGGAGGTTGGTGCTGGGGCTGCGGTCGGACGTCTCCACGGCGAACCCGTCGCGGCGCGACTCGCCGCTGCGCGGGACACGATCGGTCCTGGTGTTGGTTCGGGTCCTGCGCTTCGTGGTTGGTGTCGGAGTATTCATGATCGGACCTCTCGGTTGTGCTCAGGCGGCGAGCTGACGGACACGGTGGAACTGGAAGCCCAACGCGCGCGCGATGGTGGCCAGCGCGAGGACGATCCCGGCGAGCAGGGCCCCCAGCGCGACCTCTCGGAAGGGGCCGAGCCAGCTGACCCACACGGCGTAGGTGGCGGGGTCACCGGCGGTGGCCGCGGCGATGCCGTAGAGCACGAACTGGGCGATGGCGGCCATCATGCCGAGCGCCATCAGGGCGATGAAGGCCTTCGCGGTGGTGGGCATCTTGAGCGTGTGGACGGCGACGCCCAGGGACTCCTGGACCTCCGCGCCGCCACGGCGCAACGAGGAGAGGATCGTGGCGAGCAGGAAGGAGATGCCGGCGAGCAGCAGCCCCTCACCGAGGAACAGTGTGCCCTGGCTCCAGGCGGACGCGGCACGGAAGGTCGCCGTACCACCACTGAGGGAGGAGGCCCACAACCCGAGCAGCAACCCGGCCAGCAGCGCCATCGCCCCCATCGCCAGCACGGGGAGCCACATGAACTCGGCCATACGGTGGACGCGCAGCGGTGATGGCGCGCCCTTCGAGGCGGTTGCGGGGCCGTAGGGGGTCTCGAGATCACCGGTGCGGGAGCCGGTGGCTGCGTTCGAGCCCGTCGGCCGCAGCGTCGCCAGCGCACTGCCCACCGCGTGCACCCGCCGCCACAGGGCGAGGATGATGCCCACAAGGACGATCGCGATGCCGACCTTGGTGACCCCGAGGCCGAAGGTGGCGGCGGCGAAGCTGCCGGCCAGCGCAGCAGCGCTGTCGCTGCCGGCGCCGACGTCGGGTGCGGTGGTCAGGTTGAGGACGGCGGCGATCGCGACGAGCACGAAGCCGAGGCCGGCGATCGCCACACCAGCGTTGCGGTGCCAGGTCTGGGCGTCGGGGCGTTCTGTGCGGGGTGGACGTTCGATCCACGCGGTCTTGCTCATCGGGTTCTCCTCCCAGGGACGGCGGGTGCCGATCCGTTGGGGGAGGAACAACGCCGACGGGGACGCGGCGTCCCACACTGTCGCATCCGACACACGTTGCCTGCGTCGTCAGCGCAGCGCGTGCTCGAGGCCGACCGGGTCGGACACCTCGATGCGGCGGTACTGCAGCTGGACGTAGCCCGCCTGCTCGAAGGCCTTGAGCACCCGGTTCACGCTCGGGCGTGTCGTACCGAGCAGCTGCGCGATGGTCTCCTGCGACAGGCTGACCGCTCCGCCACGCGGGCCCACTTCGTCGAGCAGCAGTGCTGCCACCTTGTGGGTGAGGTCCCCCGCGGTGACCGTCAGCAGGCGGCGCTCCAGCTGTTCCAGTCGGGAGGCGACCGAGAACAGCACCCGTCGACAGACGTGTGGACGCTGCTCGAGCAGGGCCCAGAACCGCGGGGCGTCCAGCTCGATCACGGCGACCTCGCTGGCTGCACGGACACCGAACAGCGTCGGGACCGCGCACAGCAGCGCGATGTCGCCGTAGACCTCCCCGGGATGGAGCACCTGCAGCACCTGCCGGCGGCCACGGCGCCGATGGCTGCACTCGACCTCACCGCTGATGATGATGCCGATGCGGTCGACGTCCGCGCCCTGGTGCAGGAGCTGGGTGCCGGCAGGGGCGGCGCGGGCGCCGATGCGGCGTTCCAGTTCGGTCAACTCGGCCGGAGAGAAGGGAGCCACCGCGCCGCGCCCCACACACCGAGGTGGCTGGTGGACCTGACCGAGCTCAGCCCCGCTCATGGTCGGTCAGCTCCTCCGCCACCTCGACGAGCCGGGTGTACGCCGCGAGATCGAGGTCGGGACGCAGCCGGCGCAGGGCGTCGATCACCCCGGTCAGGACCTGCTCCTCGACCTGGCAGCGCGCGCAGCTCTCGAGGTGCGCCGCGACCAGCTCCCCTTGCAACGGGTCGACCTCACCGTCCAGGAACGCCTGCAGCACGCGGTGCACCTCCCGGCATCCGAGCCGGGATTCCGCCCCACCGTCGATGGCCCCTCGCACCTTCGACCTCCCCTGTGCTCGTCCATCGACGGTGTGGGTGGCGGCTGGCCGCGTCAGCTGCCCACCACCTCGGTGTCGGGTTTGAAGGCGACCCAGACGAACCAGAAGGTGTCGTCGTGGGTCACCGCCTCGAGCTGCTCGCCCTCCAGCGGGCCGTCGATGGCCCGGCCGCGCAGGTCGAAGGTGGAGCCGCTGCGCTCGTCGACGAACCGGCCGTCGGTGTCGCCGGGTCGCAGTTCGACGGGTTCGCCGTCGATCTCGGCCACGAAGGCGGCGGTCTGGCCGACGTCGCGGCCCTGGTCGATGACGCCGTCATCCAGCGCGGAGGCCTGGCCGGGGGTCCACAGCACCACCAGGTCGCGGCCGCCGACGCTGGTCTCGATGGTGCGCTCGTCGGAGAGGTCCTCGAGCATGATGGCTGCGGCGTCGTCGCCCTCAGCGAGGCCGACCACACGGGCCATGGCGCTGAAGCGGTCGTCGAGTTCGCCGTCGAACAGGAACGGTGCGCGACCTTCCTGGTCGTAGGCGACGTAGGGGTTCGCGCCGTAGTCGCGGTTGTGTCCGGTGTCGCGTGAGAGCACCTGCGCGTCCGGGTGGAGGTCCTGCAGCTCGGCGAAGCCGAACAGCCAGGCGGGGACACGCGTCAGCTCGGTCCCGAGGAAGCGCTCACCGATGATGCCCTCGCCCTCGAACTGGGTCCACAGGTTGCGGGACTGGCGGTCGTACATCACCAGGTTGGACAGGTACAGACGGCCGGAGGTGCCGAAGTCGAGCTCGACCTCGCCGTCGGGGGTGTCGACGATGCGCTCGAAGACCAGCGCCGAGTTGCACAGCGGGCAGTAGGTCACCAGGAGGGGGACATCGCCCACGACGTCGTTGACGATCTCGTGCCAGGTCAGGATCGCCAGCGGGTAGGCACGCACGTCGTCGTTGACGTCGACGACCATCACCGGGCTCTCGTCCTCCAGCCACTGCGCGGCGTCCTCGATCGACTCGAAGACCGGGTCGTCGATCGGTGGGATGCCGTCGGGCGGCGGACCGCCCTCGATGAGCCGGTCGAGGTCGATGGAGGTCGCCGGTTCGCAGCCGTCGACGCGCCAGAAGAACTCGCCATCCTCACAGCCGACGGACTCGGTCCGCACCTCGACGTCATCGGGGCGCGCTGGTGTGGCAGCCGGATCGTCGTCGGTGCCGGTGTCCGGTTCCTCCGTGCCGTCGGGGTCCTCGGCCGGTGGTGGGTCGTCGGTATCCGAGGGCGCCGCGCAGGCGGCGGCCAGCAGGGCGAGCCCGGTGAGCAGGAGCAGGGTGCGGCGCATGGTGGGGGCCTTACGTTCGGGGTGGGTGCGGTCGGTCGGGCGTGCCGGGGGCGGACGCATCGCGGTCGCTGCGGCGCGCCGCGAGCCAGGCACCGGCCAGAGCGGCCAGCAGCACGCCGACGGCGATCGCTGCCACGGTGCCGGGGGCGCCGGCCACCGCGTTGGTGGCACGGGAGGAGAGCTGCTCCACCCACTGCACCGCGGCGGGTTGGCTGAGGCCGTCACCCGCCAGGGTGGTCGCCCAGAAGAAGATGATGTAGGCGCCGGCCAGCACCAGGATGACCCCGGCGATGCGGTTGACGTGCTGGGAGGCGGCTCGCAGTCGCGTGACCAGGGCGCGCTTGCCGAACGCCAGGGACAGGGTGACCAGCAGCAGCAGGGTGGACATCCCGAGCCCGTACACCAGGAACGTGGCGATCCCGGCGACCAGGCCGAGCTGCGGGATGGTGCCGGCGACGACCACCAGGAAGATGGGCAGGGTGCACGACAGGGAGGCGATGGCGTAGGACACCCCGAACCAGAACACCCCGGCGGTGTTGCGCCCGGCGGGTGCGCTGCCGGCCTTCGGCAGCCGCAGGGTGAGCTGGCGGCCGGTCAGCAGTGCCACGCCGAGCGCGATCACGCCGACACCGACCACCATGGCGATCCACGGCAGCGCGTCGATCACGGCACGCACCCCGAGGGTGATGAGCAGGCCGGCGACCCCGAACACCCCGAGGAAGCCGGCGGACACGACCCCGCCGACCTGCACGGCCCGGCGCACGCTGGACGTCGTGCTGGTCTCGCCGGCGTCGTCCAGGCCCATGAAGTAGGACAGGTAGGCCGGCAGCATCGCGAAGCCGCACGGGTTGAGGGTGGCCACCAAGCCGGCGGTGAACGCGAAGGCGAAGGGCAGTTCCATCAGCCGGCCACCAGGTGCTCGTCGATCAGGTCCCGCAACTGCTGCTCGGTCAGCAGCCCGGCATGGCGGTGGACGACCGCGCCGTCGGCGTCGACGAAGAAGGTGCTGGGCATCGACACCACCTCGAAGTCGGTGAACAGGGCCCCGTCAGGGTCGAGCCCGAGGTCGTAGGTGACGCCGGTCTGCTCCACCAGCGCGTCCGCCTGGTCCCGGGTGTCCTGGGTGTTGAGGCCGACGAAGCGGACCTCGTCACCCCGGTCGACGTGGACGCGCTCGAAGTCCGGCATCTCCGCCACGCACGGTGGGCACCACGACGCCCAGAAGTTGACCACCAGCGGCCTGTCCGACAGCTCCGGCAGCGACACCTGCTCGCCGTCGAAGGTCTCGAAGGACCGGTCCGGCACCGGCGGGCCGGCGGCGGTCTCCTCGGCGCCGCCGCAGGCCGCCAGCACCACCGCCGCGACGGCGAGGAGGACCGTGCGGGGACCTGGAGGTGACACGCTACGCCCTCCTGTGAGGTGTGATGACCGGGTCGGCTGACGGGTGCTGCGCTCGTGCGTTGGTCGGCGACGGCACCAGCGGCCACGGTCAGGGAGCAGAAGGAACCGGTGACGCCCGGCGAGGCTTCCATCGTTCTGATCGGTGTGCGCCGGTCGCAAGGCAGGTCGGCCCGGTGTCGGACCGGCGCGGTCGAACCGGGGATCGGATGGAAGGCAGCAGCGCCGCAACGTGTTGCCACTGCATGAGCGCAGACGAGTACGCCACGACCCGGCCGGCCACGGCCTCGGACGACGGTCCGCGCGAGGAGCGGTTCCGCACGCAGGTGCTCACGGAGCTCCCGGTGCTCCTGCGCGTCGCGCGCCGTCTGACCCGCGACCCGGTCGACGCCGAGGACCTGGTGCAGGACACCCTGGTGCGGGCCTACCGCGCCTTCGACCGCTTCGACGGGCGCCACCCCCGCGCCTGGCTGCTGACCATCCTGCGGAACACCCACACCAACCAGGTCCGCAAGCGCCGCCCCGACCTGATGGATGACGAGGTGGCCGGTCGGATCCCCGATCGGGGCAGGGGTGGCCGCGTCGACGGTGTCCCGGAAGCCGCCCTGCACGATGACCTCGACCCGGTGGTGCGGGCCGCCCTCGGCGCGCTGTCGGCCCGCCATCGGGCCGTCGTCGCCCTGGTCGACATCGACGGGCTGACCTACAAGGAGGCCGCCGAGATGCTGGATGTCCCCGTCGGCACGGTCATGAGCCGGCTCCACCGCGCCCGAGCCAAGGTGCGGTCCCACCTCGAAGCCCACGGGATCACGGGGGTGCAGCGATGACGCCGCTGCGCCGCAGACCCACCCTCCAGGTCCCCTCGCGACCGGACTGCCACGAGGTCGCTGCGGTCCTGCAGGCCTACCTCGACGGCGAGCTCGGCGAGGACGAGGCAGGGCGCGTGGCCGAGCACCTGCAGCACTGCCAGCGGTGCGACATCGAGGCGAGCACGGTCCAGCAGGTCATCGCCGCCATACGACGGCAGCGACCCGAGTTCGACCGTGGGACCTACGCCCGGCTGACGGGCGTGCTGGACGACCTGGTCGGCCACGACGGACCCGAACAGGAGACAGCCGGGTGAGCCGCACCGAACCGATGTCCGGGTCCGCGAGCGCCACACCCACCTCCGAGCGGGCCGCTGCGCGCGGCGCGGTGCTGTCACGCGTGACCCACCCGGCGGTACGCGCCGCTGCGCTGGGTGTGCTGGTGGTGGGGGCCACCGTCGTCGGGCTCCGATCCGATGGCATCGGCGTCGAGCCGCTCCAGGCGGCGTTCGCCGACCTCGGCCTGCTCGGCCCGGTGCTGTTCGCGGCCGTGTACGCCATCGTCGCGGCGCTGCTGGTGCCGGCATCGCCCTTCACGGTCGCCGCCGGGCTGCTGTTCGGACCGGTCCTCGGCAGCGCGACCGCGTTGGTGGGGGCGACGGCCGGCGCAACGGGTGCGTTCCTGCTCGGCCGGGGTCTCGGGCGCGAGGCGGTCGAACGCTTCGGGGGCCGCCGTCTGGCAGCACTCGACCGCCACCTGGCGGCGCGCGGGTTCGTGTCGCTGCTGCTCATCCGGTTGGTGCCGCTGTTCCCGTTCAACCTGGTCAACGTCGGCTCCGGCGTGACCGGTCTGCGCCTCAGGGAGTACGTGCTCGCGACCGCGGTCGGGATCGTGCCCGGCACGGTGGCCTTCGCGGCGCTCGGCGGCACGATCACCGACCCGACCTCGCCGGCGTTCCTCGGGGCGGTCGCGCTCTTCGTGGTGGTCACCGTGGCGGCCGGGTTCGCGGCCCGCCGGATGCGGGCGAGGGAGGCGCCCGGTCAGGCCGTGCGGTAGCGGTCCAGCCAGCGCTGGTCGATCCCCTCCTTCAGCCACGCCATCGCGGGGCCCGTGAGCGACCACCGTCCGCGGCTGGCCACGGCCGCGCCACCGCCGAGGTCGAGGATCTGCAGGGCGTGGCGTTGCGGTCGGTAGACCGGTAGGGGGCGCCCCGCCGCCCGGGCCAGCAGGCTCTCCACCAGCAACGGGCCCTGACGCACCCCGTGCACGCCCAGTTTGGGGAAGGGTCGGGGGGTGAACCAGGCCGCGTCCCCGACGGCGTAGAGATCGCGGTGCCGCGGATGGAGGAGCTCGCGCGTGACCGGGACCCCACGGTCGTCACCGAGGCCGCTCGCGGTGACCAGCGGTGGTGCGATGAGCCCGGTGGCCAGCACGGCGGTGTCGTGGTCGTGGCGGCTGCCGGCCATCAGGAGATGGTCGCCGTGCACGGCGGTGATCGCTGCGTCGGTGTGGATCCCCACCCCGCGTCGTCCGAGCTGCCGAACCGCCACGCGTCGTGCGCGCGGTGCCAGCGATGCTCCGGGCACCGGCCCGCGGTCGAACACGGTGACCTGCACGCGGTCCCCCCACCGGTGCGTCAGCAGCCCGGCCAGCTCGAGCCCCGTCGGCCCGCCCCCCACGATGCTGCACCGTGCCCGTGCGCCGACCGGCAGCTCCGCGAGCCAACCGGCCAACTCCAGGAGCCGCTCGAAGGGCTTGACCGTGGCCACGTCCGCGCCGACCACGATCGGGTCGGTGCGGACCACGCTGCCGAGGTTGAGCGACGCGACCCGGTAGGCCAGCTCCTCACCGTCTGCCAGCGTCAGTCGGTGGCCCGCCGGATCGATGCCGGTGACGCGGGTGGCGAGGTGGCGGACACCCCGCCGGCGCGCGAGGTCGGCGACGTCGATCGCCGCCTCGTCGAGGTGACGCAGGCCCGCGGCGACCACGCTGGCACGGCCGCTGTAGACGAAGGTCGACGGGGCCACCACGGTCAGCTCGACCCCCGCGGCGCGCAGCCGGGGCGCGTCGTCGATGACGTGCAGGTGGGTGTGGCCGGCGCCGACGAGGACGACCTCGAGAGCGCCGCGGGATCCGGATGGCAGTGTGGCCCCCTCCTGCGCTGGGCGATCCGTCGGCGGCGTGTCCGGGGAGCGGCGCTGCCGCGCCGGGCCCGGTACGCCCGTGCACGGTTCGGGAACCCCGACGACGGCGGGTTGCTTCCCGAGGAAGAGCAGGTTGCGCTCGCGGGTTCCCTCCGCGGGCCGTGCTCGCCCCGGCCCCGAACCGTCCTCGCACCTGCCTACCACCAGGAGCTGACCGTGCCCACCTACGACCTGGTCGTGCTCGGCGGCGGGACCGCCGGGCTGACCGCCGCGATCGGTGCCGCCAGCCAGGGCGCGCGCACGCTCCTCATCGAGCGTGACCGTCCCGGGGGCGACTGCCTGTGGCGCGGCTGTGTGCCCTCCAAGGCCCTGCTGGCGGCGGCGGAGAGCGCGTACGCCGTCCGCGCCGCGGGGGAGCTCGGTATCCACACCCAGGCGCCCCGCGTAGACCTCGCCGAGGTGATGGGGCACGTGCGTGCCGCCATCGCCACCATCGCCCCGCACGACGCACCGGAGCGGCTGCGTTCCGAAGGCGTCGAGGTCATGGAGGGCGTCGGCCGCTTCACCGGCGGCGACCGGCTCGAGGTGGCCGGCCGGCGTGTGCGCTTCCGCCGGGCGATGATCGCCACCGGCGCCACGCCGCTGGTGCCGCCGATCCCGGGGCTGCGTGCGGCCGACCCGCTCACCTCCGACACCGTGTGGGACCTGACGGAGCTGCCCGAGCAGCTCATCGTGCTCGGCGGCGGGCCGATCGGGGCGGAGCTCGGCCAGGCCTTCGCCCGGCTCGGTTCCCGGGTCACCCTCGTCGAGCTCGCCGACCAGCTGCTGCCGCGGGAGGAGCCGGCGGCCGGCGCGGCCGTCGCCACGTCACTGACCAGCGATGGCGTCGAGGTCCGGGTCGCGACCGAGGCGGTCCGGGTCGAGGAGGACGCACAGGGTCGCTACCTCGTGGTCCGTGACGCCGACGGCGAGCATCGCCTGCCGGCCCAGCACCTCCTCGTGGCGCTGGGCCGGCGTCCCAACGTCGCCGACGTGGGGTTGGACGCGGCGGGCGTGGCGCTGACCGACCAGGGCGCGGTCGCGGTCGACGAGCGCCTGCGGACCACCAACCCCCGCATCTACGCCGGCGGCGACGCCACCATGCTGCTGCCCTTCACCCACACCGCGTCCACCCACGGTGCGACGGTGGTCCAGAACGCGCTCTTCGGCCTGCGCCGCGCCGTGGAGCACGAACGCATCCCGTGGGTCACCTTCACCGATCCCGAGGTGGCGAGGGTCGGGCGCAGCACCGCCGAGGCCCGCGAGCGTTACGGCGGTCACGCCCGGGTCCGCACCGCGTCCCACGCGGAGCTCGACCGTGCGGTCACGGCCGGGCGGACCGGCGGCTTCGCGACCCTGGTCGGCGATCCGAAGGGGCGCATCGTCGGCGCGACCGTGGTCGGACCGCGGGCCGGCGAGACGATCGGCGAGGTGGTCGCCTGGATGGCTTCCGGGGCCAAGCTCTCCACCATCGTGCGGTCCTCGACCCACGCCTACCCGACCTGGAACGACGACGTGGCGGCGGCGTCGCTGGAGGAGTTGCGCGTCGGCCTGGCCCGCCTGCGGCCGCTCACCTCCACGCTGCTGCGGCTGCGGCGGCTCGTGCCGGTGCGCGACCCGCGATGACGCACGCCGGCCTCACCCGAGGAGGCGCACCGCCAGGCGGATCCGCTGACCGATCGTGACCAGCACCGCCGCCGCGAACCCCCACGCCAGCGCGGGCATCCACGCCGGGAGCAGGACCATCAGGCTGTGCACCACGATGGTCTCCGTGCCCTCGGCCAGCCCGCGCGTGAAGTGGAACGTCCGGTCGTCGGCGCGTGCGATCCGGCGCTCGTGCGCGGCGGCTGACAGCGCCAGCAACGACCCGCCGTTGACGTAGTAGGTCACCAGCAGCACCAGGCAGGCCACCCGGGCGTCCGGGTTGCCGATGGCACAGCCGGCCACGAAGGTGCCGTAGGCAGCCAGATCGGCGGTGATGTCCGCCCACCCTCCGAGCGCGGTCCCACCGCCCTGGGCCCGGGCAACCGGACCGTCCAGCCCGTCAGGCACGCGGGAGGCCAGCCACAGCACCAGCGCCGTGCTCCACCAGGCGGCCGCGGCGGCCGCAGCCGCCGCCAGCGCCAGGAGCAGGCCGACCAGTGTCAGGGCGAGCGGCCGGACACCGCGGCGCGCCAGCCAGGCACCGGCCCGGTCGAGACCCGGACCGAGCCAGCGGCGCACCTCGGTGTCGATCACGATCGCTCCGTGGCCTCCTGGGCCCCGTCACCTGTGCTGGTGGGCAGCGACAGCGTCGCGCCCGGCTCCCGGGGGACGGTCCACAGCGCCGCCGGTGGCAGCGCCAGGGTCAGCGCGGTGCCCGGGCCGGCGTCCGCCAGGGCGTCGTCGGCGGCGTCGACGGTCAGGACCACCCCGGCGACCTCCACCTCGGCGCGGGTACGGGTGCCGAGGTAGACCGACGATCGGACCCGCCCGGTGACCTCCGGGTGGCCGTGCGGACCGCGGGCCACCACCAGCCGCTCCGGGCGGACCAGGACCCACACGTCCACACCGCCCGGTGCCCCCTCCGGCACCTCGAGCCGGCCGAGGGGGGTGTCGACGATACGGCCGGCGCGCGTGCCGGGCACGAGGTTGTGGTTGCCGAAGAAGCGGGCGGTGCGCGCCGTCGCCGGGCGTTCGTAGAAGGCGCGTGGCGCACCGTGCTGGTGCAGGCGGCCGTCGAACAGCAGCCCGACGTCCTCGGCCAGCACGACCGCCTCCTCCTGATCGTGGGTGACGACGACGGTGGTGAGGGCGCGTTCGCGCTGGACGTCCAGGATCAGCGCACGCAGGTCGCCGCGCAGGTGCGCGTCGAGGTTGGCCAGCGGCTCGTCGAGCAGCAGCACCGCGGGATCGAGCACCAACGCCCGTGCCAGGGCGACCCGTTGGCGTTGCCCACCGGACAGGGCGGCGGGTCGGCGCGCCGCGAGCCCGTCGAGGCCGACCCGTTCCAGGGCCTCCTCGGCAGCGCGCCGGCGTTCTCTGCGGCCAACACCACGCATCCGCAGCCCGAAGGCCACGTTGTCACCCGCCGTCAGGTAGGGGAACAGCCGGTGGTCCTGGAACACCATCACCGCACCGCGCCGTTCCGCCGCGATCCCGGTCACGTCGCGTCCGTCGAACAGGACCTGCCCGGCACTCGGCGGCAGCAGCCCGGCGATCAGCCGCAGCGCCGTGGTCTTCCCGCAGCCGGACGGCCCGAGCAGGGCGGTGATCGTCCCCCCGGCGACGTCCATGTCGAGGTGGTCGAGGGCCACCACGGCCCCGAACCGTCGGGTCAGGCCACGCAACTGCACGTCGATCATCGCATCCCCCCAACGCTCGCGAAGGCGCCGGTGCCCAGCACCCGGCTGACGACCACGAGCAGGACCAGCGCCGGCAGCGCGTGGAACAGCGCGGTCGCGGCGGTGATCGAGGCGTCGCCCCCCGAGGCGGTCGAGAACAGCAGGATGGGCAGCGTCACCACACGACCACCACCCACCACCAGGGTCAGCACGTACTGGCCCCAGGACACCAGGAACCCGAACAGGGCGGCGACGGCCAGCCCCGGGGCGACCAGCCGGAGGGTGACGTGGCGCTGCGCCTGCCAGGCCGAGGCGCCGAGCGCCCGCGCCTGCTCCTCGAGCGCCAGCTCGGCGTTGGCGAACACCCCCGCGCTGAGCAGCACGACGTACGGCGTGGCGGGGACGAGATGGACGAGCACCACCCCGGGGATCCCGCCGGCCAACCCCAGCCGCAGGAACACCACGTGCAGTCCGATCGCCACCGCGACCGCGGGGACCAGCACCGGCAGGAGCAGCAGGAGCTCCACGGCACGGCGGCCCCGGAAGCGCCGGGTGCCGAGCACCCTGCCGGCCGGTACCGCGACCACGAGCGACAGCACGGCCACGCTCACCCCGATCGTCACCGTGTCGCGCAGCGCGGCCCACGTGCCGCTGCCTGGGTCGAGGACCACCTGCCAGGCCCGGCTGCTCCACCGTTCGGGCAGCACCTGCGGGTAGAAGTAGGCGTCCGCCAGGCTGGCGAGCACCAGCGGCACGAGCGGGAGCAGCAGCAGGGCGAGCAGCAGCGTGACGGTCAGCACGACCCACGCCCGCGGACGTGACGGCCGGTCTGCCTCGGTCGCTGCGGCCGCTGCGCCCGGCCGTGTGGCGGCCGGCCAGCGGCCGGTGTCGTCGCCCACCTCGATGTGCGTCATGCGGCCTCGCTCCGGATCGAGCGGCGGGCCACGGCCGCGCTGATCAGCACCACCGCGATGACGACCACGGTCAGCACCACGCTGATGGCCATCGCCTCGGGTCGGGCGGCCAGGTCGGTGTCGATATAGCGGCGGTGGGCCAGCACCGGCAGCAGCGTCGGTGAGGTGGGGCCGAGCAGCAGCGGCACCTCGAAGGCGCCGAAGGTGAACGCGAACACGATCACCGCGGCGGACAGCACCCCCGGCAGCAGCAGCGGCAGGGTCACGTGCCGCAGTCGCTGCCACCGGGTGGCTCCGAGGGTCCGGGCGGCGTCATCGAGCTCGTCACCGCGGGCGGCCAGGATCGCGAGCGCGACGATGCCGATGAACGGCACCTCCTTCCACACGTACTGGACGATGACGCCGATCGCCCACGGGTCGAAGGTGATGGCGGGGAAGGCCGCCGGCCCGTCCACCACGCCGGTCTGCGCCCCGATGCGGGACAGCAGCCCGCTCTGGCCGAGCAGCGCGAGGATCGCGACCGCGCCGATGACGTGGGGGATCGGCAGGTTCAGCTGGAAGAGGGTGGTCGCGAGCTTGCGTCCGCGGCCCAGCCGGTGCAGCAGCAGCGCGGCGGCGATCCCCAGCACGACCGACACCGCGGTGGCGATCACCGCGACGGCGGCGGTCAGCACCAGCGAGCGGCCGACCACCGGGTCGGTGAGCAACGTCCGGTAGGCGGCGAGGCTGAAGGTACCGCCCGCGCCGGTGCCGAGCAGCCCGGCCGAGCGCAGGATCGTCTGAACCACCGCACCGCCGAACAGCACCCCGACCAGCAGCAGGGAGGGGGCCAGCGCCGCCCACGTACGGATGTGCTCCCGCGTGCGCCAGCGGGGTCGTACAGGAGCGGGATGCCGCCCGCTCACGAGCGGGGCTGCCGGTCCTGGATGACGCGCTGCCAGTCCCGGTCGAGCGCGTCGGTGAGCGCAGCCGGCGCATCGGGGAGGCGGACCGCAGCGAGCTCCTCCGACGGGACGGCCAGCTCCCCGAGGCCCTGCGTGACCTCCTCGGCTGCGGACCGCTCGGACGCGGAGAGGCGCGTGACATCGATCGCGAGCCCGTCCCCCCAGCCGCCTGCGGGATCGAGCTTGGCGAGCTGGAGGTCCGGCTCCAGCGCCAGGTTGGCCAGCACCATCGCCGCGCCGGCGTCGCCGGCGTTGACCGGGATGGCGAGGTAGTGGTGGTCACCGATCGTGCCGGTGTCGAACACGAAGGGACGCGCGGTGGACGGCAGTGTGCCCGCGTCGACGTTGGCGCCGATCCCGGCCGGCAGCTGGGTGAAGGTCAGGTCCACCTCGCCGTTGGCGAACAGCCGGTCGAGGTCGGCGATGTCGGTCGGGTAGGTCTCGCCTTCGCGCCACAGGAACGGTCGCAACCGCTCCAGCAAGGCGAACAGCTCCTCGGAGGCCGCGAGGTAGGCCTCCTCGTCGAAGCCGTCGGTCCAACGCTCGGCACCACCGGACAGCTCGAACAGCCACTGTGTCAGGAACCGCGTGCCGTGGAAGGCCGGCAGGGCCGGGTAGGTGAACCGGCCCGGGTTGGCCTCGATCCACTCGGCCAGCTCCGCGTAGCTGCGGGGCAGGTCGTCCGGATCGGTGCGGGTGCTGTCGTACACGAACTGGAACTGGGCGCTGCCCCAGGGCGACTCGGCCCCGTCGACGGCGATCCCGGCATCGAAGGCGACCGCCGGGTCATCCCAGTCCACCAGCGCGGCGTTCGGCAGCGACTCCGACCAACCGGTGTGCAACGCTTCGGCCTGTCGCATGGTGGCGTGGTTCTCGCCGTTGATCCAGATCAGGTCGACCGAACCGTCCGTCGTCCGGCCGGCCTCCAGCTCGCCCAGGACCGCGTTGATGGCGTCGGCGGTGTCCGCCAGCGGTACACGGCGCAGGGTGATGCCGAGCTCCTCGAGCCGGGGGCCGTACACCTCGTCCACGAACCGGTTGATCTCCGTGCTCCCGCCCCACATGTGCAGGTCCACGGTCGTGCCGTCGGCCTCGGACAGGACCGCATCCCAGTCCGCCGGGTCGGGCAGGGGCGCAGACGCCTGGTCACCGGTGTCGGCGCAGCCGGCGGCCACCACCAGGGCAGCGGCGAGGAGCACCACGACGTTGGTCACACTGCGCACGTTGTTCGTTCCCGGTCCGACGGCTTCCTGCCAGCGTTCGCAGCCGCCAGGTCGCCCGGCGCTGTCGCGGGAGGGGGAACACGGCACGGTGTCCGGGCATTCCCTCGGCAGCCGGTCGTCGGTGACTGGCCAACCGGCTGTGGGGCGCCACGAGGGACGCAGACATCGCGTACGTCGAGTGGCGCTGCGCGGCCGTCGCAGGATCAGCGGGTTCCAAGGATCACCCGGGACGACACGGCCACCAGGCTCGCACGTCTCCACCACTCGATCCCGTGAAAGTGGCCGGTCTTCAGCGACCCACCACCCGCGCCCGCACGACCGTCCACGACTGGGCGGCTCGAGGGCACCGACCGCCCCGGCGGGTCTCGCGCAGCACGTACCGCCCTGCCCGACCTTCCTGCCATCCTCGCCGGCGAGGTTGTGGGATCCACAACGCGGACACGTTGACCCCTGACGGCCGCGGCGTAACGTCTACCTCGGGAGCGGGCCGTGGGGAGCGGCGCAGCTTGGAGGGAGACCGGCCGCGTGCCGGGGGAGGAGCCACCATGGGACGGGAGATCACCGAACGCGACGTCGACACGCCACGAGGCCGACTGTACGTTCGAGAGACCACCGAGGGCGGCACCCCGCTCGTGCTGGTCCACGGCAACTGTTCGTCGTCAGCGTTCTTCGACCGTCTCCTGGCCGACCTGCCTGAGGGGGTGCACGGCCTGGCTGTCGACCTGCGCGGTTTCGGTGACACCGAACCGTTGCCGATCGATGCGACCCGCGGTGTCCGGGACTTCGCCGACGACGTCCACGCCCTGCTCGACGCCGAGGGCCTGGACAGGCCGGCCTTCGTGGCGCACTCCGCCGGCGCCGGCGTCGTCATGCAGCTCGCGATCGATCACCCCGACCGCATCGGCCCGCTGATCCTCGAGGCGCCGATGTCGCCGTACGGCTTCGGGGGCACCCGAGACGTCCACGGCACGCCCTGCTGGCCTGACTTCGCCGGCTCCGGCGGCGGCACCGCCAACCCCGACTTCACGGCCGGCATCGCCGCCGGTGACCGCGGCAGCGAGGACCCCGCGGCACCTCGCAACGTCCTGCGTGCCTTCTACGTCGCCCCTGACTACGCCTATGACGACGAAGAGGCCCTCCTGGACTCGTTGCTGACGACCCGTATCGGCGACGACCACTACCCGGGACCGGCGACGCCGAGCCATCACTGGCCGGGCACCGCGCCGGCGGACACCGGCATGAACAACGCCATCTCGCCCCGGTACTTCGATGTGAGCTCGTTCGCCGACATCGATCCCAAGCCGCCGGTGACCTGGGTGCGCGGCTCGGTCGACCTGATCGTCTCGGATACCTCGATGCTGGACATCGGCCATCTCGGTGCGCTCGGCGCGGTGCCCGGCTGGCCCGGCGAGGACGCGTACCCGGCCCAGCCGATGGTGACCCAGATGCGTGCGGTGCTCGACCGGTACGCCGCCGGTGGTGGCCACTACGACGAGGTGGTCCTCGATGGCATCGGGCACAGCCCGCACCTGGAGGCCCCTGACCGCTTCCTCGAGCTGGTGCTCGACGCGCTGCACGACCACGCCGACCTGGACGCGTGAGACGGGCCGCAGCGCGTTGCAGGGCGACCTTTCGTCGTAGGCCCGCCCGCCGCTGCATCGATGGCCTGCCGCACTGGCGTCACGCCGGCGGTGAGGTGGCGGCCCCGCGGTCGACGGCGTGACCGCTCGGGGGTACCGACGGGCTGCTGCGGCAGCCGGCTGGTCTGCGGCTCGGGTGATGGGCTCAGGCTGAACCGCCGGACCCCGGCGGAGGCGTCAGGGTCTCGCCGGTGAGCTCAGCCAGCTTGCTTCGGATCCGGGCGAGCAGTTCCACGCCCTGCTCGGTGGCCTCGTAGAACCGCCGGCGTCGGCCGTCATCGATGCGTTCGGTACTGGCGAGGTAGCCGTGCTCCTCGAGGGTGTGCAGGATGGGGTAGAGGGTGCCCACGGAGATGTCGTAGCCGTGCTCGACGAGCTCGTCGCGCATCCACAGCCCGTAGATGGGGTGCTCCGCGGCGTGGTGGAGGACGTGGATACGGATGAACGCGAGCTCGATGTCGCGGAGCAGCTTCGGGTCGTCGCCCATCTCGGACCTCATCCCGCGTCGGCCGTCATCCCAGGAACCGTACGAGCAGGTAGCCGGCGAGTCCCGCGATCGGGATGAGGGTGATGGCGCTGATGCGGGTCAACAGCAGCAGGGCGAGGGCGCCGGCCGCCAGGAGCGCGGTGGGGAGGTCGACCACCACACGCAGGGCGATCTCGATGGCGACGGCGAGCATGACGCCCAGCACCGCGGCGGTGAGTCCCTTCAGGACCTTCGTGGCGAGGGTGGAGCGCTTGATGGCGGGCATGATGCGCCCGAGCAGCATCGCGAGGAAGAAGGAGGGGACGAAGATGGCAAGGGTGGCCACCACCGCGCCGGGCAACCCACCGAGGAGGTAGCCGATGGCGGTGGAGACGGTGAACAGCGGGCCGGGGGTCATCTCGCCGATGACCAGCGCCTCGATCAGCTGTGGGGTGGTCAGCAGCCCGGTGCGTTCCACCAGGTCGGTCTGCAGGTAGGCGACCAGCAGGTAGCCCGAGCCGTAGAGGGTGATACCGAACTTGAGGAACAGCCAGGCCAGCTGCCCGATGGTCTCCGGGTCGGCCGAGGGTGACGGGGCGGCACCCAGCAGCCACGGCGAGGAGCTCAGCAGCATCGCCGGTGCGCCGCCCCGCCGCCAGGTGCTGTACAGCGCGATACCCGCGATCGCGCCCAGCGCGAGCACGAGCAGCTCGTTGATCCCGAACAGCCCGAGCGCCAGCGCGACCACGAACACGCCGCGGGTGCGCAGGTCGCTGGCGGCCTTCGGTGCGAGCTTGACCATCGCGACCGCGATGATGGCCAGCACCACCGGCTGGATGCCGTAGAAGATGGCGTCCATCACGGGGAGTTCGCGGAAGGTGACGTACAGCCAGGTGACAGCCAGGGTGATCAGCGCGGCGGGGAGCATGAAGCCCATGCCGGCCGCCCACACCCCGAGGTTGCCGCGCTGGACGTAACCGATGTGCATGGTCATCTGGGTGGAGTTCGGCCCGGGCAGCAGGTTGGTGGCCGCCATCAGGTCGAGGAAGTGGCGGCGGTCCACCCACCGGCGTTTCTCCACGATCTCGCTGTCCATCATCGCGATGTGGGCGACCGGGCCACCGAAGGCGATCACCCCCAGCTTGACGAACATCCCGATCAGCTGTCCCCACGACGCCCCCACCTCTGCGAACTCCGGCTGGAACGGACGGAGCCCGGTTGCGCTCGCTGACCTCCCGGATGGTGTCGAGGACCCGTCGGTGGTCTCGTGACCCTCACCAGTGGTGGTCGCCTCACTCGCACCAGGGTCCTCGGACGGGCGCTGGCCATCCCCCTCCGCAGCGTCGGTCATCGACCCGCTCCTGTACGGCCGAGGCCGTGTATCGGAACCCGTTATCGGGATCCGATAGTACAGTGTTGGGCCCCGATGCAGCCTCCGCCCGTGACCGCGACGTGCGGTGGCGTAGCCCGCGCGCGCCAGGACGACCGATGGGGGACGGAGGTGGATGGGTGAGCACCGCGCGGACGCTGGCCGGCCGCCACCTGCGCCGTGCTCCCTGGATGACCGCGGTGATCGCCGTGGCCATGCTCGCCCTGGCGTTCACTGACAGCGGATCGAAGGAGCCGGCCGACGAGCACTCGCTCATCGGGGAGCGCGTGACGCTTCGACCGGTTCTTCCGGGCCGGCCCCGCGCGCCGTCACGTGGCTGGCAGCCGTATCGGCCTGACCATCAGCCGGGCGATCGTCGACGGCCACGGCGGCACCCTGACCGCCCACAGCGACGGGCCGGGACGCGGTGCGACCTTCACGGTACGCCTGCCCCGTCGTCGACCGTGAGCTGTACCCGCCGCAGCAGCTGGGCGTTCAGGGCGACGATGACCGTGGAGGTGCTCATCAGGATCGCCCCGAGCGCCATGGGCAGCACGAACCCGACCGGCGCGAGCACCCCGGCAGCCAGGGGGATGGCGACGAGGTTGTAGCCCGCGGCCCACCACAGGTTCTGCAGCATCTTGCGGTAGCTGGCCGCCGACAGCCGACGGACGGCGACGACGCCGCGGGGGTCGTCGGAGGCGAGCACGATCCCGGCGGACTCGATCGCGACGTCGGTGCCGGCCCCGATCGCGATGCCGACGTCGGCGCGTGCGAGCGCCGGGGCGTCGTTGACGCCGTCGCCGACCATCGCGACGGTCATCCCACGGGCCTGCAGTTCGGCGACCTTCGCGTCCTTGTCCTCGGGCAGGACCTCCGCGAAGACCTCGTCGATCGCCAGCTCGCTGGCGACCGCGTCGGCGACCTGCCGGGCATCACCGGTGACCATGGCGACCGTGACACCGGCGGCGTGGAGCTGGTCCACGGCCTGGCGGGACACCTCCCGGACCTCGTCCTCCAGGCTCAGCGCGCCGATCACCTCGTCAGCACGGACGACGTACAGCACCGCCGCGCCGCGTTCGCGCCACACGTCGGTCGGGTCGGAGAGCTCGGAAGCGACGTCCAGGTGGCGTTCCCGGAGCAGCGCGGGACCGCCGACCGCGACCATGGCGCCGTCGACCTCGGCCTCGACGCCGCGGCCGGTCATGGACCGGAAGCCGGCAGCGATCGGGAGGTCCCCGACCCGATCGCGTGCGAAGGCGTGGATGGCGCGTGCCAGCGGGTGCTCCGAGTCCGCCTCGACCGCTCCAGCGACTGCGAGCAGCTCGTCTTCCTCGTGCCCATCGACGCTGGCGAGGTCGGTGACGACGTGCTCGCCGCGGGTCAGTGTCCCGGTCTTGTCGAACAGGACCGCGTCGACCGTGCGTACCTTCTCCAGCGCCAGGCGGTCCTTGACCAGTACCCCGGAGCGGGCGGACTTCGAGGTGGAGATGGCGGTCACCAGCGGGATCGCGAGCCACACGAGAGCTGTGATCGCGCCAGCCGCGATGGCGAGGTAGAACAGCAGCGCGGCCGCCCGGTCAGCCAGCACCTGGGTGCGTGAACGGGACGCCTGCGCCTCGGCGACCATCCGTTGGATGCCGGCCAACGCCGTCTCTTCGCCGGTGGCGGTCACCGCGATCCGCAGGGACGCGTCCGCGACCACCGTGCCGGCCACCACCCGGTCACCGGCCGAGCGCGACACCGGGGTGGACTCACCGGTGATCATCGACTCGTCCACATCGCCGGTGCCCTCCACCACCTCCCCGTCGGCCGGGATGCGTGCCCCGGGGCGCACGAGCAGGACGTCGCCTTCCGTGAGCTCTGCGATCGCCACGGTCTCCACCGACCCGTCGTCGCGGACCCGGTTGGCGTCGTCGGGCAGCAGCTCCGCGAGCGCCGCGAGCGCACCCTGCGCCTGCCCGATCGCACGCATCTCGATCCAGTGACCGAGCAGCATGACCGCGATCAGCAGGCTCAGCTCCCACCACACCTCCTGGGTGAACAACCCGAGTGCGGTCGCCATCGACGCCACGTAGGCGACCGTGACCGCGAGCGAGATGAGCAGCATCATGCCCGGACGACGGTCCCTGGCCTCCTGCACCCCACCGGTCAGGAACGGCCAGCCGCCGTAGAAGAAGATGATCGACCCCAGCACGGGGCCGAACAGCGCCACGCCGGGCACCTCCGGCGCCGTGAAGCCGAGCAGGTCCTGGACCTCCTGCGACCAGATCAGCACCGGCACCGACAGCAGCGCGGTCAACCAGAAGCGGTCCCGGAACACCGCCGCGTGGTCGCCGTGGTGGCCGTGGCCGGCCTGGTCGCCGTGGCTGCCCTGCGAGGTGTCATGTCCGTGGTCGTGGTGGTCGCCGTGGTCGTCGCGCACCACGGGTGCGTCGTCGGTCGGAGCAGCTGCCGGCCGTTCGGTCCGGCCATCGTGCGTAGCGTCGCGGTCCTGTGCGGTGAGCCGGCTTCCGGATGGGTACGCGCGCTCGTGCGTGGGCTCGGACATGCTGCGGGCTCCTGTGCGTTGCGGGTTGCCCGGGGGCGTGACGCACTCGGCGCAGTGCTCCGCCCGACCTGGTGTCCGGACCGGGGGTCCCTCGACGATCGCTCAGGGTACCCTAGGGGGGTATTCTGCCAACCGGGTGACGTTGGATGCCCCAGCCGACCGCCAGGATCTGCGACACGACGGTAGTATGTCGCAGGGATCGGGGAAGGCGTGGAGGCCGTCGTGAGCGCAGCACGTGCGGAAGGGTTGCTGGGCCCGTTGGAGTACGCCGTCATGCAGGCGCTGTGGGACACCTCGCCGGCGTCGGTGCCGGCGGTCCTCGAGGTGGTGAACAGCCAACGGGCGGCCGAAGACCAGCTGGCGTACACCACCGTCATGACGGTCCTGAGCCGTCTGCACGAGAAGGGCCTGCTCGTACGGGACCGTCGAGGGCGTGGCTACGACTACGCACCTCGCTACAGCGAAGCGGGCCTGGTCGCGCACCTGAGCGAACGGGAGGTGCAGGGGCTGCTCGACCGCTACGGCGAGGTGGCACTGGCGCAGTTCGCCGCCGCGGTCGACCGGGCCGATCAGGGCTTGTTGGCCAGGTTGCGTGACGCCGCGGAGGCCGACGATGCGTGAGCGGCTGGTCGTTGCAGCCTTCGGGCTGGGCCTTGGGGTCTTCTGCGGCTCCGGTCTCCTCGTGGGCCACCACCACCCGGGGCTGGGGTTGTTGGTCGGTGTCCTCGCCGCACTCACCACCTCGCTCCTCTTCTGGGCGGCGTTGCGGCATGTGGCCCTGGTGCGCGGGCTTCGGCGATGCTCGGCTCCTGCGCAGCTCGCTGGCATCCCGGTGCGGACCGGGCAGATCGGCGAAGCCGCCTTCGTGGCAGGGCTCCACCGGCCGACCATCTACTGCGATGCGGCGCTGCCGGAGCGGTTGACCGCAGCCGAGTTGCGTGCCGTCCTGCTCCACGAGCGTGCGCACCAGGTAGCGCTCGATCCGGCACGACTGCTCCTGCTCGGGCTCGTGGCCCCGGTCCTTCGACGGTTCGCATGGGGGCGACAGTGGCTCGCCGTCGCCGTCGCACGACGCGAGATCGAGGCGGACCGGTACGCGTTGTCGCGCGGCGCACGCCGTCAGGATCTGGCGAGCGCGCTGCTGCAGCTACCGGCGATGACGAACGCCCACGTTGCCGGCTTCACGTCGGCCGTCGACCTGCGGCTGCAGGCCCTGCTCGGTGACATCCAGCAGGTACGCGCGCCGCTGGCGGTGCGGTCCGGCATGACCTTCCTCGGTGGCAGCGTGGCCGGGGCCGTGCTGTGCACCTGGCTGCTGCATTGGTGGTTGTCGTCGAGCTTCGGCCTCTTGTGCTGCTGAGTCGCGTCCGGAGCGCGGCCAGCGACGCAGTGCGCCGGCGGACGATCCTGCGTCCGCTCGGGCCGGCGGCGCTGGTGGCCGTCAGCCTCCTGGCCCTGGCGAGCTGTGGCCAAGCGGCGTCAGATCCGCGCGTCGTCACCTTGGCCGAACTCGTCACCGAGCAGGATGCCCACGATGGCTCCATGGTGATCACGGAGGGCATCGTCCAGACCTTCGAGCAGCCGCGACACGCCTGGATCGAGGACGTCGACCAGCGCCGCGTCGAACTCCTGCCGCCGGACCCTGTGGAGGACCTGGAGGGACGCCGTGTCCGGGTCACCGGCCGGTTCACCTTCGTGGAGGACCGTGGTCGCGGGATCGAGATCGACAACATCGAGGTGCTCAGCGACCCACCTGCCGCCTGGTCGGCCCCGCTGGGCGCTGCAGTACGCGCAGCGTCACCTCGGCTCGTCCCTGAGCGCTGATCTGCGGCGCTCGAACTCCTCCTGGTCGATCTCTCCACGGGCGAAGCGTTCCTCGAGGGTGCGCAGCGGGTCGGGACGGCCCACCCCGCCGGTGGCCTGGTCCTGCCGGCTGTTCCGGACGAGGAGCCACACCAGCAGCGCGACCACCAGGACCGGCACCAGCATCCACAACCAGCCCCATCCCCCCATCCACCACGTCATCATCCCGTCGGGGCAGGGCATCCCTGGCATCAGCGCTCCTCCCAGGCAGCGGTTCGCGTCGCTCACTACTCCATCGTCGTAGTATGATGAAGCGGATCTCGCGTTGCAACTGCTCTCTGCCTACGAACGTATATGCTACTATAAAACAGTAGTATTAAGGTCGGTGCACTTCGCGTGTCGCTCCTGCGGGGAGCGCAGCATCCTCGAGGAGCGTGTGGTGGTCATCCGCAGTCGTGCCCGGTGGCCTCGTTCGGCACCACCTCGAAGCGTGCTTTGTGATACTACGCAACTGTAGGAGTATTGGGCGGAGCCCTTCGGTCGAGGAGTTGCCCGGATGAACCGCATCACGCGCGCTGTGAGCATCGGCGTCGCAGCGCTGGCCTTGGCGGCCTGCGGCGCCGACGACACCCCCGATGTCACGACATCGCTGCCCGTCACGGGGACGGACGGCCTGGCCTTCGAACCCGACGCCTTCGCCGTGCCGGTCGGTGAGGAGGTCACCGTGACGCTGACCTCCGAGCCGGCCGTCGAACACGACCTGGTGATCGAGGAGGTCGGTGCAGCGGGTGCCGTCGGCGATGAGGGCCACGGCGACGGTGACGAGCACATGATGGATGATGACCACGCGATGGCCGAGGACGACCTGCACGTGGCCCACGCAAACGCGGGCGAGACCGTCACCGCCACCTTCACCGTCGACGAGCCAGGCACCTACCAGGTGTACTGCAGCGTGCCGGGTCACCGGCAGGGCGGGATGGAAGCGACGCTGGCCGTGGTCGACGACGCCTGACCACACCCCTGAGATCCAGCACCGGGGCTCGCAGAGTCCCGGCGGTGCCCGCCGTCCCCCCGCGGCGGGCACCATGCATGTGCGCGCCTGCCGCCGGACGTGGCCTCCACACGTTCTCCATCTGTGCCCTGTTCACTGGGCGCAGTAGACGTCCGGCGCGCGGGCCACCGATCCGGCGTGCGGGACCGGGGTGATCGCAGCTGCGGCGCTGCTGGGCGTAGGTGAGGGAGTAGGCGGTGGGTGCGATCCTCGTGGTCGAGGACGATGACAAGCTGCGGGCGCTGGTCCGCTCCTACCTCGAGGCTGCCGGGTTGTCGGTGCTGACGGCGGGCACCGGCGCCGAGGCCATCTCCATCGGCCAGGCCGGCGACCTCGATCTGGTGGTACTGGACCTGGGTCTGCCGGACATCCCCGGCCAGGAGGTCGCGCGAACCCTGCGGGCGACGACGGCCGTGCCGATCCTGGTGCTGACCGCGCGGAGCAGCGACGAGGACCGTGTGGCCGGTCTGGAACTCGGGGTCGACGACTACGTCACCAAGCCCTTCGTCCCGCGGGAGCTGGTGTTGCGGGTGCAGGCGATCCTGCGCCGCACCGCTGCGACGGCCGGTGAGGAGGTCCAGCGGTTCGGGGACGGCGGGCTGTGCATCGACGCGGCACGTCGTGAGGTCACCGTCGGCGGGGAGGTGGTCCACCTCACGCCCACGGAGTGGGCGCTGCTGCAGGCGCTCGCGAGCCATCCCGGTCGGGTGTACTCGCGGGCGGAGCTGATCAACCGGACCCGCGGCTACGAGTACGAGGGGTACGAGCGGACGGTCGACAGCCACGTCAAGAACCTGCGCCGCAAGCTCCAGCAGGACCCGCTGGCCGCGCCGGTGATCGAGACGGTGGTCGGCGGTGGCTACCGCCTGGGGGTGCGTCGTGACCGGTGAGGGAACACCGCGCCGCGACGTGGGAGCCGGAGCGGCCCACGACGACGGGGCCGCGGACACAGGGGCGGCAGCTGGAGGGCGAGCGGCACCGGAGCCGGCGCGGTTCGGGTTACGGGTGCGTCTGGTCCTGGCGTTCGTGGCCCTGGCGGTGCTGTCGGTGGTCGTGCTCGCCCTGGTCGTACTGCTGGCGGGTCGGGTGGAGCTCTCCTCCGCAGCGCAGGTCCGCCAGGAGTTGACCGCCGAACGGGTCGCTGCGCTGATCGCCGAGGCCCAGGACGAGGGGCAGCTCGATACCGCCGTGCTGCTCTCGGCCTCCGCGCTGGCCGCTGCCGAGGGCGCGGGCCTCTCCCTGCTCGACGGCGAGGGAGATCCGATCGATCCTGCCGACCTGGGTGTTGGCCCCGGTGACCACTTCGCTTCGATGCCGCACGGTCGGGGTGGCGCTGGCGGCAGTGGGCCGTCAGATGGGCGAGGCGACGGGCCACCGATGGGCGCGGTCCGTGACCACGCACGGATGATGGAGCGGATGGGGCAACCGCCGACCGAACCCGACGGGCCGACGCGCACCGTGGCCGTCGAGGGTCTGGCGGAACCGATCTCCACGGTGGCGCTGACCTTCCCGGCGACCCGCGCGGCCCCGGAGCAGCAGCTGGCAGCGGGGGTCAGCCGCAGCGTCTGGCTGGCGGTGGTGGCGGTCGCGGTGCTGGCCGTCGGGTTGGCGTGGCTGGTGTCGCGTCAGCTGGTCCGTCCGGTCGCGGCGCTGTCGACCACGGTCGAGCGCATCGCCCAGGGGGAACGGCAGGTCCGTACCGGCGCACGGGACGCACCCGGTGAGCTCGGCACGCTGGCAGGTTCCGTCGACCGCATGGCCGATGCACTGGACCGGCAGGAGGAGCTGCGTCGCGAGCTGGTCGCCAACGTCGCCCACGAGCTGCGCACCCCCCTGGCCGTGGCGCTGGGGGAGGCGGAGGCGATGCTCGACGGTGTGCGTCCTGTCACGCTCGAGCAGGTGGCCTCCATCCGCGACGAGGTGGCCACCCTGGCCCGGCTGGTCGGCGACCTCGAGTCGCTCGCCGCCGCGGAGGCCGCCGTGCTCAGCCTCGACCGCGGGCCCGTCGACCTCGGGGCGCTCGTCGAGGAGCGGCTGGACCGTGCACGCGACCGCCTCGAGGTGGAGGACCGCACCCTCCTCCTCGATGCCGACACCGACTGCGTCGTCGACGGGGACGCCCACCGGCTCGCCCAGGTCATCGACAACCTGGTTCGCAACGCCATCGCCCACACGCCGTCCTCCGGACGGATCGAGGTGGCCGTCCGACGCGTCGCCGAGCGCGTGGAGCTGACCGTGCACGACGACGGTCCCGGTATCCCACTGCAAGAGCGGCCCCGGATCTTCGACCGGTTCTACCGCGGCGCAGCTGCCGCTGGCCGCCAGGGCAGCGGCGTCGGCTTGGCCATCGTCGCCGAGCTGATCACCGCACACGGTGGCCACGTGGCGGCCGTCGAACCACCGGACAGCCGGGGCGCGTGCCTGCGGGTCGTCCTCCCGGCCGCGGCGGGCTGAGGAGGGCCCGTCGGGCGGGACGTGCCGGCATCTCCACACCATCTCCATCCGGTCTCCACCGTCGATGCACCACCGGGGGGTTCCGTGAGGGGCGAGGTCAACACCCCGACAGCTCACGACCGACGAGGACCGCATGCGACGCACGATCCCACTGGCCGCCACCGCCATCCTGCTCACGATCGGTGTCGGCGCCGCCGTAGCACTGGCTGCGCCCACGACCGATGACGCACCTGACCGCATCGAACGGGGCGACGCCGGAGCGGACCGACCCGGTGGACGCTCGGGCCCGCACCACGATGACGGCGATGCGGGTCGCCACCACGGGCCCGCCGGCGACGGGCAACACGGTGACCACGCCGCCCACGCGGTCACCTCCGAGCTCGACTTCCTCACCCACATGATCCCCCACCACGAGGAAGCGGTGGAGGCGGCACAGCAGCTCCAGGCGTACAGCGAGCGCGAGGAGATGCAGGACTTCGCGGCGCTGATCATCGAGGTGCAGCAGGATGAGATCGCGCAGATGCGCGGGTGGCTGGATGAGTGGTACGGGGACGACACCCACGATGCCGACTACGAGCCGATGATGCGTGACCTCACCGGCCTCGAGCCCGACGAGGTGGACCGGGTCTTCCTCGAGGACATGATCCCCCACCACATGAGCGCGGTCATGATGTCCATGCAGCTGCTGAACCGGGACCTGGTCGTCAACGACGACATCATCCCCTTCGCCCAGCAGATCGCCGATGACCAGCGCACGGAGATCATGCAGATGCGCCGCTGGCTGGCCGAGTGGTACGACGCGGAGCCGATGGGTCGGATGCAGGACGGCGCCGCGAGTGGTGATGGATGCGGACACCGGGCCGGTGACGGTCCCGGAGCGCGACGCTCCGACGACACCCCGCACACGCAGAGCCCTCGCCAGGGCGCGGCGGAAGGGCGCCATGGCCCGGAAGACGGGCGTCACGAGGGCGAGCATCGCGGAGGCGAGCATCGCGGGGAGCGCGCGCCGGAGCGATCCGAGGGTCACGGTCCGGGCAGCATGTCCCGCGGCGGTGGGCCCGGCCAGGCGTGAGCGGGCTTCGACGCCACGACGCTGCTGCGACCGCGCGCGTCTGCAGAGGTCCTGGAGGTCGGTTCGGTTCGCGAGGACGTCAAGGTCGCGCACACGCCACGGAGCGCCAACGTCCGGACCGATCGCGTGATCCAGGAGACGGCCAGTTTCGTCACCGTCCGGATCGGTGCGCCCAACGGTGTCGGAATTGGCACGGCGAGTATCTGGAAAACGGCAAGGTGAAAGGGTAGGAGAACGGGAGGGTGAGGAAGGGGAAGCGGGTCTGGTCATGAGGGGCCGGTGGTGAGCGAGCGTGGTGGTGCGGCGGACAGGTACTGGCCGCGGGTGATCGATCGAGTGCTCGATCAGCGGATGGCGTCGTCGGCCGCGGTGCTGATCGAGGGCCCCAAAGCGTGCGGCAAGACCGAGACGGCGTCCCAACGAGCGGCGTCGGTGGTGCGTCTGGATGTCGATGAGGACGCCCATCAGGCAGCGCAGATCAACCCGGGGCTGCTTCTCGAGGGTGCACGGCCACGGCTCATCGATGAGTGGCAGCTCTCCCCACGGGTCTGGGATCACGTGCGTCGCGACGCCGATGCCAGCGGGGAGGCCGGACAGTTCCTGCTCACCGGCTCGGCGAGCCCGGCCGCTGGTGCCCGTCGTCATTCGGGTGCGGGTCGGATCGCGACGGTTCGGATGCGTCCGATGACCCTGCATGAGGTCGGTGCATCATCCGACGAGGTATCGCTGGGGGATCTGTTCGCTGGCCGTGATCCCGCAGCTGCCTCCGGTCGTAGCGATCTGCGCGAGGTGCTCGAGCTGGTCGTCGCCGGTGGGTGGCCGCAGCAACTGCGGCGCGCTGACCCGCGGTTCGTCGTCGACTACCTCGACCAGGTCGTCCACGTCGATATCAACGCCGTCGTGGGCGCCGCTGGCCGGCGGGTCGCACGCCGGCGCGACCCGAAGAAGGTCCTGAGCTGCATCCGCTCGCTCGCCCGCAACGTCGCGACCGCCGCAGGCGTGCGGACCATCGCTGCGGACACGGGTCTGTCGCGCGAGGCGGTGACCCACTACCTCGATGCGCTCGAACGGCTCATGATCCTCGAGGAGCAGCCAGCCTTCAACGTCCATCTCCGCTCGTCACGGAACCTGCGCACGACCCCGCACCGGCACCTGGTCGACCCGTCGCTGGCCACCGCGGCGCTGCAGGTCGATGCCGATGGGTTGCTCCGCGACCTCAACTACACCGGGCTGCTGTTCGAGTCGCTCGTCGTACGTGACCTGCGGGTGCTGTCACAACCGCTCGACACGTCGCTGATGTACTTCCACACCGACCACTACAAGATCGACATCATCCTGCAACGGCCGAACGGGGTCTGGGGTGCCATCGAGGTCAAGCTGGGCGGTGAGGAACCGATCGAGCAGGGCGCTGCATCACCGCTCGCCGCCGTGTCATCCATCAACCTCGAACGGGCCGGCAGTCCCGCGTTCATGGCGCTCGTCACCGCGACCGGCCGCTACGCCTACCGGCGGGACGACGGTGTCTGTGTCGTGCCGTTGTCGACGCTTGCGCCTTGACGGGGCTGTAACCACACCAGCCAGCAGGATGACTACCAGCCCAACCTGGGGCTGCCCGAACCCGGGGCAGACCCGACGGTCGCTGCGAGCATGGGACCGATACGGTCCAGGAACCGTTGATGACATCGCGATTCGAAGTTGCGTGCTCGCCCTGGCCGGCAGCCTCGCCGCCCCCTTCGTCCAGGCCACCGTGGGCGCGGACGGCGCCGAGCTCGGCGAGTAGTGGTTCGCCGGCGGCGCCGCCATCACCGGGGTCGGCATCGTGCTCCGCAGCCTCAGCGACTGGTCACCCACCGTCGCCATCGACGGGCACCCCTCCACCGGTCTGGGCACCATCCCCATGGCGCTCGGCTACCTCGCCGACATCGACCTGACCCGCACCATGATCGCCGTCTGGATCCTCGGTGTCTGGGCGCTGCAGCTGTGGTGGTCCACCGTGCGGCTGCAGCGCGAGCGCTACGGCCTCTTCGAGTGGGCCTGGAGCAGCGCCACGTACCGCTCGCGCCAGCGGCTGCGAAGGCCACGCGCCGCCAGCACCTGAGTGCCGTCCCGTGTGCGCACGCACGCTCGTTCGGAGGCGACCGTTGACACCTCGCATCTGACCGGATGGCGCGTACCGATCACCCGTGTTCGACCAGTGCGTTGACCGCTGTCCGCGAGTCCGGCATCGTCTGGGCTTCGTCGGCGGTCCGACGCTGGTCGGTAGAGTGTCGAGCGTGGCTACCCCGCTCGAAGGGTTGGAGAGGATCCGCGCCGCGGCGGCGTCGGGTGAGCTCGACCGCGTCTGCGAACGGCTCGGTGTCGGCATGCTGGTCGTGTTCGGCAGTGCCGTCGACCCCGACCGGGTACGTGCGCCGGGCGACCTCGACATCGCGATCA